>JBBALZ010000077.1:0-14205 GCA_040402735.1 Bdellovibrionota bacterium | reverse complement strand
CCTAGCAGGAATGCCAGTCCTTTCCAGTAGATAGCGGGAGAATTGCGAAGCCCTGCTCGCCCTAACGGTGAGTTCCGGGTTATTGTGACCGTTCAGCAAAGTGCTGAGCAGTTACGCGAAAACAAATCAGGCCCCCGACGATAAACCCCGAGCGCTGCTGAATATCCATCCGGGCCACATACGGTTAAGCAACTTTCCCCTTATTTTAAGATCGTCGCTGCAATTTTGTCGCTAAATGAGCTGATTTTGGCGGATCTTTTTTCTTGCCACTCCCTAGTCGGGGGTGCTTTTTTTGGTTAGTAGTTATTATCGCCATCTTAAATAATGATACACGATGCTACTATTATCCCCACGAGACGATCGGACTCGTAAACGTTTTGCAAGAGACTCTACCTTACGAAAATCCGCGAAACCGGATTCGAACATCAGTATTTCCGATCACGTTGAGTGATCAAATTACTCTGCGTAACTTATTTATGCCGGATCGATTTGATGAAGCGTTAAAAATCATCTCTGTTTTCGCCAGAGCGGATCTTCATCGGCAGCTACGTCCAGAGGGTGAAGAGTCGGGGCCAGCAGTTTCAGCTGTAAGGGTTGCGTCGTAGATCGCGTGGGTTTCTGTGCAAAGCGATTTGCAAAGATGCGGAAAAAAAACAGAGGTGATGTCGCTGAGCCTCTCCAAACCTCTTCAAAGGGTTTGAGTTCCTGGCGATTCCATCGCGCTTACGTCCGAGAAACCCGCTGCGTGGTTTTCTCCTATGGCAGAGAATACCAGGTCGAACGGCCTCCGGCGTGGCGAGCCAGGAGGCCCTTGGCGACGAGCGAGGCGAAGGTGGCTTTCAGCGTATTGGGACTTGCGCCATGTTCGCGTACCATATCGCGCGTTGTGAGGCGACCCTGCTCGCGGGCGTAATCGAGAATATCCATAGCTAGCTGCGGCAGGGTGGAAAGCACCGTCTTCTCGCGCTCCACTTTCGCCGCGAGGCGACGCTTCTGCTGTTGGAGGGCGCGCGCAAAGAACATAAGCCAGGGCTGCCAATCGGGTGCGTCTTCGCGGATGGTCCCTTGAGTCTGACGCAGGGCCAGATAATCCTAAATTCGTATATGGACCCGCAACTGCTGAATTTAGGATTATGCGCAGCTGTATAGCCATCTCATGCACAACCAAGCTAAACGCCGTCGGTTAGGCCAGTAGCGGCGAAATATCCCTAAAGATAATCCCAGGCTTTGGAAAATCCGCAACTATTCCCAACAAAGACGCGATATCTATCGGGGTTGTTTGGGTCATCTGGCGTTGCAACATTCGGCATCGGACTGCACACTGGCCATCTGCTCCATAACTGGATGCACACCCTGCGCAACGGCAGCGCGCGAGGCGCTGTTCGACGTACGATGCTTAGGCCGACGAATCACATTGTATTTCACAATCGCATACATCGCTCGCACACCGTCGCGCCAACCGATCTTCTTGCCCTCTTCGTAAGTACGGCCATAATACGAAATACCTACTTCGTATATGCGGCACCCAAGAGCTGCAACCTTAGCGGTAATCTCTGGCTCAAAACCGAAACGCGACTCCTCAATCTCAATCGACTGAATGATCTCGCGCCGAAACATCTTGTAGCAGGTCTCCATGTCGGTCAGATTCAAATTAGAGAACATATTTGAGGCCAGTGTAAGAATGTAATTACCAACCCTGTGCCAGAAATACACAACGCGGTGCGGGCGATCGCTGATAAAACGCGAACCAAACACCACATCCGCCTTACCCAATTCTATCGGCTCTAAAAGCCTGCCGTACTCCTGAGGGTCGTACTCAAGGTCGGCATCCTGAACTACCACTACATCTCCGGTCACGTGCTTAAAACCGGTTCTTAAGGCCGCGCCCTTACCTTGATTCACCTCGTGGTAAACGATCTTATCGACCTGTGAAGCGATCTGTTCACGCAGCACATCGCGCGTTCCATCAGTTGAGCAATCATCCACGATTACTATCTCTTTGTTAGCGATCGGAGAGCGCTTCACCGCTGTAACGATATCCTGAATCGTGTGGCGTTCGTTGTAACAGGGAATAACGATCGAGAGTTTCATAGTACCTACACCTTTTTCAGAGAGCCGCACGACAGCAGCGACGTCCCCGTAGATATAGCAGCGTTGTGCGGTTAAATCAAAGGTGTTCGATTAAGTGCAACTTTTGGCCATAACTCCCCGTTTCTTTTCGATGTTTCGCTGCGATATCCACTTGAACTAGCACCCTCTCTGTCCTATCCTTTGGGGATGGAAGATCAAGGCAATTCAAACCCAGTTTCAAGCTCTGTTAACCCGATTACCATCGAGTCCGAGATGCGGCAATCGTACCTCGATTACGCTATGAGCGTAATCGTCGGTCGAGCGCTGCCCGATGTGCGTGATGGACTAAAACCCGTACAGCGCCGCGTGCTCTACGCGATGCTAAAGGAAGGGCTAGTCTCTAATCGTAAGCACAGCAAGTGCGCGGGAGTTGTTGGTGAGGTGCTTAAGCGTTACCACCCACACGGTGATATGCCGGTGTATGAAGCGCTCGTGAGGCTCGCTCAGCCGTGGAACTTGCGGTACCCATTAATCGATGGACAGGGAAACTTCGGTTCAATCGACGGTGATCCCCCTGCTGCGTACCGTTACACTGAGTGCCGCATGACCGAGCTAGCCGAGAAGCTACTTGAGGATATAGATAAAGAAACGGTCGATTTCACCCCTAACTTCGACGACTCTACCCTGGAGCCAATAATGCTCCCGTCCGTTATTCCAAACCTCCTGGTGAACGGAGCAAACGGTATCGCTGTTGGTATGGCCACGCATATACCACCTCACAATTTAGGCGAGGTTATTAGTGGCGCACTAGCACTCATTGAGGATCCGAACGTCTCGCTCAACGACCTCTTAAAGTTGATTCCGGGCCCTGATTTCCCAACTGGAGGGATTATCTACGGGCGTGGGCCAATTATTAGCGCTTATTCAAACGGTCGCGGAATCATTCAGGTGCGCGCAAAAGCCCAATTTGAAAAGCTAAAAACCAAGAGCCGTGAAGCCGACATCATCGTCGTTACTGAGATACCGTACCAGCTTAACAAAGCTCGTCTGATTGAGAAGATCGCTGAACTGGTTAACGATAAACAGATCGAAGGGATCTCAAAACTACGTGATGAAAGCGATCGCACTGGTATGCGCATCGTTGTTGAACTCAAACGTGATGCAACCCCGGATGTAGTGCTCAATCAGCTCTACAAGCTTACCCCAATGCAATCGAGCTTCGGCATCGTCAACTTAGCGATCGTTGATGGTAAGCCGGTCGTATGCTCACTCATTGACCTGCTGTCGCATTTTCTCAGTCATCGCCGCGATGTCGTTACACGGCGCACTGAATTTGAGCTTAAGAAAGCCAAGGAGCGAATGCACCTTTTGGAAGGATTCAGGATAGCTCTCCTGAATCTCGATGAGGTCATTAAGCTTATCCGCGCCGCAAGCACTCCAAAGGATGCTAAGGATGAGTTAATCACTCGCTTCAGCCTCTCAAGTATTCAAGCTCAAGCGATCTTAGATCTGCGACTTCAAAAGCTGACTGGTATGGAGCGGCTCGCTATAGAGCAGGAGTACGAAGAGCTTGCTCAACGCATCAATGAGCTCTTGAGCATCCTCGCTGATGCCAAGAAAGTTGACGCGATCATTTCCGCCGAACTCACTGAGGTGCGCGAGAAGTATGCCGATCCGCGCCGAACAGAGATCGTTGATGATGGCGCTGAGATCGACATGCGCGACCTAATCGAAGACGAAGAGATGGTGGTTACGGTAAGCCACAACGGCTATATCAAACGCACCTCGGTCTCGGAGTATCGCGAGCAGCGTCGCGGCGGCAAGGGGATTATCGGAGCGGTATCAGATGATAGCGATTTTGTAGAGAACCTCTTTGTGTGCTCAACACTCGCTGATCTACTGGTCTTTACGAGCCTTGGTCGACTGTATTGGCTCAAGGTATATGAGATACCGGAGTCTGGTCGCACATCGCGAGGGCGTGCGCTGGTTAATTTACTTGAGATGAAAGAGGACGAGAAACTGTGCGCAATCCTTCCGGTCCGTGAGTGGACCGCAGGTAGTCACGTTGTGATTGCGACTAAAGGTGGTGTTATTAAAAAAACCGCTCTTGAGGAGTTCTCTCGCTCACGTCGTAGCGGCATTATGGCGTGCTCACTTGATGATGGTGACACTGTAATAAGCGCCGCAATAACACGTGAGAATGATGAGATTATCCTCGCTACTCGCGATGGCATGGCGATCCGCTTCCAGGAAGACCAGGTGCGAGCTATGGGTCGAGCAGCGCGTGGGGTCACTGGGATCCGCTTTGAGGGTGATGATAAAGTTGTCGGCCTCGCTGTGATTCCACGATCAGACGCTGCTGACCCAACGCCTGATAAAGAGGAGCTTACACTTCTCACTGTGTGTGAAAACGGATTCGGCAAACGCACGGTAGTATCCGAGTATCGCACCCAAAATCGTGGTGGAAAGGGCTTGATCGACATCCAAACCGAGGGTCGTAACGGGCCGGTTATTGAAGCGCTCGCAGTCACGAGCGAGAGCGGACTGATGCTGATAACATCGGGCGGAAAGATCATTCGTACGAGCGCTCGAGATGTTTCAGTTATAGGACGAAACACTCGCGGCGTGAAGCTGATCGATCTTGAGCCAGAAGAGAAGGTGGTAGCGGTATCGCCTGCGCCGATGGACTCAAACGGCACCGGAGCTACAGCCGAAGAGGCTCCTCCAACCGACGAGACAAACGGAACCCCAAAACCTGAGCAGTAATCGTATGCCCCCCACTGCTACTGTACAACCAACTGAGATCGCAGTAGTTGGTCTCGGTGCATGGGGTTCAGCGCTAGCGCTCTATTGTGCTCGATTAGGACACTCGGTTACCGGATGGCATCGCGATAAAGCTCACGTTGTTGATATCAACGCTCGTAGAGATATCTCCGTTACAAAAGATTGTCGCGCCACTCTCCCTGACACCCTGCGAGTAACAAGCAACCTGTCTGAGTGTCGCTCACAGCAGCTCACCATTGTGGCTCTGCCTGCCTCTGCATGGTCCGAAGTATTACCGGCACTTAAGCCGCAGGGCATCGTGATAAGCGCAACAAAAGGGATTGAAAAGAGCACTCAAAAGACCCCGCTAACGTGGGCTCACCGTGTACTCGGCGTGCCGAGCGACGCCTTGTGTGTTATCTCTGGACCTAGCTTCGCGCGTGATCTCGCCACGCAGACCCCACTGAGCCTTGTGGCAGCTTCGAGCAATCTCGCCACAGCTACCACCGTTGCCACTACCTTGAGCAGCTCAGCCGTTCGACTCTACCTCTCAACCGATCCACTTGGGGTTGAGCTCGGAGGAATTTTAAAGAACATTATCGCTATAGCTGTGGGGATATCGGACTCTCTAGGATACGGCCCATCGACACGCGCTGCGCTGATCACCCGTGGACTAGCTGAGATGACCCGACTCGCCGTCGCACTTGGCGCTCAACAACAGACGTTGTCGGGGCTGTCTGGGCTTGGCGATCTGGTGATGACATCGACTGACGATCAGAGCCGCAATCGCATCGTCGGGATGCGCCTCGGCAAAGGTGAGAAGCTCGCAGATATCCTCGCTACCTTAGGCTCTACTGCCGAAGGAGTTTTAAGTGCGCCTCTGGTTGAAAGTATTGCGCAATTAGCCAACATCGATGCGCCGATAACAAGCCTTGTGGTCAAGGTGCTGCGCGGCGAGATAGCCCCCCAGGACCTCGCCACCACCCTCATGTCACGACCGCTGAAGGGCGAGTTCTAAGACTCGAGTTCTAAGACTCATCGCGTAGAAATGGACCTTCTAAGGCGCTGCAACTGCCTATATCAGGCAAATGGATATTTGTAGATTTGCCAAGGTCCGCCCGCTGGCACATTTTTGTCACCCCTATCGCAATTTTTTCACACCACACCTGGTGAACACTCCTCCTAAGCACTCGTAACCTATTGCTCTTGCGTTGAATCGGAAATCATCTGCGTTATTCGACACTTGGTACATAACTTGCATACACGCCGTTGGGGGATATCGGTAGCTGTCTGCAGAGCTACTCTGAGAATGGTCGCACCAGAGGCGAACCTTGTTAGAAAATCAGCGGCACGATCGATCAAGTTTAGATCAGGTTTTTTTTGGGGACGTAACGATGACCAGGGAATGGGACACCGAGAAGGGATTCTCTATTGTTGAGCTACTGGTTGTAGGAGCCATCTTCGGCATACTGGCACTCATAGCCGTACCGCAGTACTCAATGTATCGCGAGCGTTCATACAAGACAGCGGCCGCAAACGACCTGCGCAACGTCGCCCTTGCTCAAGAAACGTTCTTTGCTCAAAACGCCAAATACTTTGCAATGTCGAACTGCTCTCAGGTCGATTCACTCTCGCAATGCCCTATCGATGGGCTGCCAGGGATTTCGCGCCTCTCAAAGGGCGTCAACATGAAGATCGAAACATCTGATGCTGGATTTAAAGCCGAAGCCCGCCACGCCAAGAGCGACCTAGTCTGTCGCTGGGATAGCACCCAAGGTGGCATGCTTGGCTGCACCCGCTAAGCCTAAATCTAAGGGCCTCGCAATTCTACTACTATCCGATAACCCGCTATCGCAATACAATCGCAGCTAACGGTTGTTAAGAGGATACCGATGAAAGATATATCTCTATTTGCAAAAATAACTATAGCTTTAGTAACGGTCACCGTGATGGCTGGCTGTTCGTTTATATTTGATCCTGGTTATGTAAAAAAACCTGGGGAGTCGAAGCGTAAGAGCATCTCTTCTGGGCCGATAGTAGAGAAGAGGGAGGCGGGGATTGAAGTAACATGGGAAGTTCCAAGTGATTTTGTTGATGGTTTTGTGATTCGTTACGGCGAGGATCGCATGAATTTATCAAAAGAGGCTACTATCCTGCGCCCTGACCTGCGCGAAGAGCGCGACTCGCAGTATGGGCCAGTCTATCGATATATACTGCGAGACATCCCTGATTCTGGGCGTGTGTATGTCTCTGTTGCCGCATTTAAGGGTGACGCAATCTCAGATTTTAGCGATGCCGTGGTAGAGGGGCGGTAATACTAAATTCGGTAACACTTTAGGTAGTTTCATTAGATTGCTGCCATCAACTCATCAAGTCTGGCCACTACTGGCAAGCCACACCAAGTCAAATACACTGATTTACTCGTAATATGATCTCTGCTCTCTGAAGATCTCGCGATATCTCTTACCCCGATAACCGAAACCCCTGTGATATGCCGCAGTTTGTCACAGGTAGAAGCAATAAGTAGAGGTTGCACATAGCTTAATCCTAAATTCAGCAGTTAAGGAGGATGAAAATGGTGCAGATGCTCAAAAGCACGAAGTATTTTGAACTTGTCGGAGGCGCAACCCTGGCACCGTCAGGGTGAGCACCGAAAATTCAAAAGCCACAGTGATTTTGAGTAGATGCGCCATTTTCAGACCCGCAACTGCCGAATTTAGGATTATCCCAATACCGCGCGCCTAATTTTAGGCGTCCAGTAAGCCGCCTCATTAACTGAGGTCTCAATCCCTGGGAGTGCCCAGTTATCCTGCTCTACAAAGAAGACTCGATGGCGAAAAGGAGCGTGAGCTCGCTCTGCGTGTTTATCAGCAACAAAGCCCTTGGCCGCTACGGGGATCGGATGCCCCCAGCGAGTTATACGTAGATCCCTTATCGCACGGCTCTTAGAACCAAAAAGTGGCAGGATCTCATCCGTAATCTGTGACTCAAATCTTCCACGTATAGCCTGATAAGCGCCCTCCGCTAAAAGCTCTGCACGTCCGCCCCTGTAAGGCAAACCTTGGTACAACGTCAAAACAGAGCTTCCATTCACTCCAGCGGCATAGTTGGCCACTATGACATCCGTTGCGCCCCTTTTCTGGCTTTCTCCCCTCGGATCATTACCGGTGACTCCCAATTCACCGAGAAGATACAGGTCATACACCCTCTGAGCGATATCTCCATCCAGAAGTACGTTAGCCACTATGTATGAGCGATATTCGATCTGCTTTATCGCTTCTAGCCGCCTTTCTTCTAGGTCATTGATAATTCGCGCTGCGACAAACTTAGGACACGCCACCACAACAATCTCAGCCTCAACTGAAACGAGTTCTCCATTCTCTGTTACATAAGAAACCGTAGCATCTTTATCACTGACAGTGATATCGACCACCGTTGATTGCGTTCGAAGAGAGCCAGCCGGTAGTGTCGATTGCAGCCGCTCTGTCAATCTCTCAGCTATCGCCGCGTTACCTCCCGCAAAAACTCCAATCGGCCCAAACTCAGATGCAAGAAAATTAAGCCCTGCTGAGGCGCTGACCTCTGCTGAGGACGCTGCGAATGAAGACCAACAATACTGCTCAACAGCCGCTATTACGGGTGGCGTTAGAGCACTAAATTTCTCTGTTAAATGCTCCCTAATCGATATCCGATCGAGAGCTCGAAAGGTAGCCTTAGCTGATTCCTCACGATTACACGCATCTGGAAAGGACATACTCTCTTCATTATAAACACCCTCCAGATAACGCGATAACCTCTTTAACTGCGTAGCTTCGAGTGTGTTCTTTGCGACCTCCCCACTCCAGAAACCTCTTCTAAGTGCCCCTCCAATCGCTACTGTATCGCTATCCTCTGCCACAATGTACGAGCGATCCAAAGAGAGGGAGCTCAACAACTGCGACATCGGATCTCCATCCTCTGGAACACAAAAATATGCTGCGCCGATTGAGTAGTCGATCCCGCGCCACGATTGGCCTTGAGAATTTCCGCCAAGTCTTAAACCCTGCTCTAATATCAACGGCTCGAGGTCTCTTAGGAGCCACGCCGATGTTAATCCGGATATCCCTCCGCCAATAACCACTACCTTCCGTCGTAAAGTTGGTTTCGGCACGCCGCCGCGATCGGCAAGATACGCCGCTTTATTCCAGAGGATCGAATGGGCCTTGGTCGGATTATCTCCGAAAAACGATCGCTGTGCCTCTCCATCAGAGAGACTGCGATTAATAGGTGAGATATTATCCAGGGCATCGCTGCTCTCAACACCGGTCACTATCCGCGAAATCGGTCCACATCCAGCGCCAACCAATGGTGCAAGATAAAGAGAGCACGAGAGCTTAGAAAGTAACTTTAACAGTTCACGTCGAGATATTTCTGATTTCATGGTTGACGATTAACAACGAAGTGCTTTCGAGTAGATGCGCCATTTTTGAGACCCGCAACTGCCGAATTTAGGTTACAGACTGCTCATTTTAGGACTATCTTTAACGGTCATGTCAATCGCCGTATTTTTTTCCGCTCGATGTAGCCTATTCAACCCGTGTGTGTCTGACTATCTCGCCCCTAATCATGTAAAGGACGTCTTCGGCGATATTTGTCGTATGATCGGCGATCCGCTCAAGATTTCTCGATACTGACAGGAGCATAATCAAGCGATCAGCCTCTTCCGGATGCTCCTTAATGCCCTTGGAAACCTGCTGAAACACGCTGCGATTTATGTTATCGACCTCCTGGTCTGCCGCGCATACCCACTTTGCGGTATCCTCGTCTAGATTGATTAAAGCTTCAAGGCTTTTTCGTAGCATCTCTCTTACTCGATTCTCGCCACCTTGAAAATCAACCTGCACAACAGGTGCTGTTCTAATCTCGGCTAACTTACGTGCGCGACTCGCCATATTAACCGCCAGATCTCCTATCCGCTCTAGGTCGCTATTAATCTTGAGCACAGCTACGATAAATCTTAAGTCAGTAGCTACTGGCTGATGCAGCGCCAGTATCTTTAGGCACTCCTCTTCAACCTCGACCTCAGCGAGATCGATCCGGTTATCACCCTCTATAATCTTGGTGGCCAATGCCACATCTCCTGTATTTACCGCCCGGATCGCACTAATAAAGGTCTCTTCAACTAACTCACTCAGCCCAAGTATACGCTCCTTTAATGACTCAATCGCTTTGTGTAAGTGTACTGACATGGTAATCGTCCTATCCGAATCTTCCTGTTATATAGTCTTCTGTCTGCTTCTCTGTTGGCTTTGTAAAGAGCTGCTTAGTTGGGCCGTGCTCAATCAGATTACCCTCATAAAAGAACGCCGTGGTGTCAGACACACGTGCTGCTTGCTGCATATTATGCGTCACGATAACTATCGTGTAGTCGCTGCGTAGCTCCCCGATCAGCTCCTCTATCTTCGCTGTTGAACGAGGGTCCAGCGCTGAGGCCGGCTCATCCATTAATAGCACCTCAGGATTAACCGCCAACGCACGTGCTATGCACAACCTCTGTTGTTGCCCACCAGATAGATCGAGTGCACTCGTATGCAATCTATCTCGCACCTCGCGCCAGAGATCGGCGCGCTCAAGACTCTTCTGCACTATCGCCGCCAATTCGTCGCGGTTACGCAGTCCATGAATCCTCGGCCCGTAGGCAACATTATCGAATATACTCTTCGGGAACGGGTTGCTCTTCTGGAACACCATTCCTACTCGCTTACGAAGCTCTATCAGATCTATCCCCGGAGCATAGATATCCTGTTCATCAATGTGCACCGAGCCAGAGATGCTAACTCCAGGTATCAGATCGTTCATGCGGTTCATAGTTCGTAAGAACGTCGATTTTCCACATCCTGAGGGCCCGATGAACGCAGTCACCTGCTTCGCTGGTATCTTAATTGATATGCCGTGTAGGGCCTTGTAGGTGCCGTATGATAGCTCAAGCTTTTCCACGCGTACCTTCGTTACGGCATTCATAGCAACCTCCACACCTGCACCACTTTGTTCATGGCCTACCTGCGTCGAATTAAACGTCTGTGCGACTGATGTACCCATATCAACTACCTCTGCCGTTTCTGAAATCTAGTGCGGAGCACGATCGCCACAACATTAAGTGCAAGCATCAAAACCAATAATACAGTAATCGCCGCAGCTGCATTCATGTGGAACTCAGGTTGTGGGCGCGACAACCAGTTAAAAGCCTGGATCGGAAGCGCTGTAAAGGCAGCAAATAAAGAATCCGGCACTCGCGCTACGTACGTGAGCGCTCCCAGGGTTACTAGCGGCGCTGTCTCGCCGATCGCCCTAGAAAAAGCCAGAATGCACCCCGTGGCTATGCCTGGTAGTGCTGCTGGTAATACCTGTGAGTAGGTTGTCTGCCAACGTGTAGCGCCGAGAGCTAATGCGCCCTCACGGTAGCCCTTGGGAACAGTCCTCAAAGCCTCCCGTGAAGCCATAATGATAATCGGCAAAACTAGCAGCGACAGGGTCAACGCTCCAGACAAAACGCTCCGCTCAAAATAAAGCGCACGTACAAACACCTGCAGGCCAAGCAGTCCGTATATCACCGATGGCACTCCAGCTAAGTTAGCTATACACAACTCCACAAGACGCGCAAAGCGACCCTTTTCAGCGTATTCCTCAAGATACACAGCTGCCCCCACCCCAACGGGCAACGCAAATACAACCGTTAGAACCAGCAACCAGAGGCTGCCGGTCCACGCCGCGAGGATGCCGGCGTTCTCAGCTTTTCGCGATGGAAACGAGGTCAGAAAACTCCACGTCAATCTCGCTGCTCCATCAACGATTATGCTGCCAACCAAAACCACTAGGATGCACAGGGCACTTACAATTATCGTGCGTGCAAGCAAAACAAATACCAATTCACTCCACGGCTGTGCCAGCGCTGGACGTGATGAGCGCGCCTTCACGATGCTTTGATCGGCAACTTGAGTCGCTGTGACTTCCGGAAGTGAAGAAGCTCTCATCGATACATCCTTTGGAACCGCTCACGAATCCGCAAACTAATCAGATTAAGCCCCATAGTTAATAAAAACAGCATCATGGCGACCGCAAACAGAGTATGGTACTCAAGGGTGCCGTGCGGGGTATCACCCATTGAAACCTGCACGATGTAAGCTGTCATAGTCTCTACCGGTTGTAACGGATTAAAGTGTAAAAGCGGCTGCTGTCCAGCGGCGATCGCCACTATCATCGTTTCTCCTACTGCCCGCGCTGCCGAGAGGATAATCGCCGCAGTTATCCCCCCTACTGCACCAGGTAAAACGGCGCCAAAGATCATCTGTAACTTTGAAGCGCCAAGCGCATACGCGCCCTCTCGGAGACTGCGCGGCACAGTATAAATTGCGTCTTCGCTTAACGATGCCATCATCGGCAAGATCATAATCCCCATCGCAATTCCAGCGCTCAATGCGTTAAACGATCCCATTTCGGGAAATATCTTTTGCAGCGCCGGTGTTATCACAAGAAGCGCAAAGTATCCGTAAACTATCGTAGGTATCCCCGCCAAGAGTTCAAGCACCGGCTTAAGCATCGCCCGTGACCGCTCATGCGCGAATTCACTGACGTATATGGCGATGATCAGACCAGCCGGAACCGAGAGTGCTAAAGCGATAGCAGAGGTCAACACCGTTCCGGCCAATAGTGGCCAGATGCCGAAATGCTTTTCGAGGAAAAGAGGTGTCCACTGCGAGTCCAAGAGAAGCTGATACAGAGAAACTTGGCGAAAAAAAAGCACACTCTCAACTCCGAGCACCGCGATAATGCCGAGAGTCGTGAAGATCGATATCGACCCACACAGGACCAGTAAGCCCTCAACTACTCTCTCGAACAATTTTCTGCGCTTCGCCATGCTCGGCATCTTTTAGACACTGACTATTACGAGCAAGACATTAGCAGCACTAGGAGTTTGGGTCGCTGTTTGTTTGTTAGTTTTGTGTGAGAAATGAATCGGGAGGGGTGTCGCACTTATCTCGTACCCATACCCCTCCGGCGATATGAGTCAGGTTACCCCTGCGACTCTGCTGCAATAAGTTGCTCAAGAGTAACGCTTGTGTTGCCGGGCTTACCCTTAAATAGCGTCCCAGCAACTTTACCTGCCAGACGCGAGCGCACCTGACCGTAGAGGGCATCCGGGAGTGGTATGTAACCCACATCTGCGGAGAGCGATTTGGCGTTCTCTAGGTAGAAGCTGGCAAACTTAGCAACCTCTGGCTTATCGAGCGACGAGGAGCGCACGTAGATAAAAAGCGGCCTGGCGAGCGGTCTATAAGTAGCTTTGAGAACATTCTCCGATGTGGGGAGCTGTGGGCCAACTCCGTTATCTGCGCGCTCGTCATCGATCGGCACAACTTTAAGGCGAGTCTTATTGGCTTCGTAGAACGCTACTCCAAAGTATCCAAGCGCTCCCTCGTCACCCTCGACTCCCTTTACGATAACGTTATCATCTTCACTGCTGGTATAATCCCCACGGCTTGCATCCTCTTTGCCGTTAACCACCTCAGTAAAGTAATCAAAGGTGCCTGAATCTGTACCGGGCCCAAAGAGACGCAGTGGCTTGTCCGGGAAGCCTGGTCTAATATCGCTCCACTTCATAACCTTGCCCTGAGACTCAGGGCTCCAGATCTTCTTTAGCTCTGAAACAGTGAGGTGATCAACCCACGTATTCTTCTTATTGACCACGACCGATAGTGCATCATAAGCGATCGGAAGCTCAACAAACGAGATATCACTCATCTGCGCAAATTCAAGCTCACTAGCCTTAATCGGACGCGATGCGTTAACAACATCTACCTCTCCCGCGAGAAACTTCTTAAACCCGCCACCGGTGCCGCTCACACCAACTGTTACATTTGTAGAGCTGTTTACTCGCTGAAACTCTTCGGCCACAGCTTCCGATATCGGAAAAACGGTACTAGAGCCATCAACTACTACGCCGTGGGAGAGCGCTGGAACTGCTGCTACTTCTCGGTTAAAACCACACGTAGCACCGATAAAGAGAGCTGCTGCTACTAGACCCCGTTTCACCATCACTCTTCTTAGAGACAACTTTACTTTAGTTGTATTCATTATGATTACACCTCTGACAAAGAATTACACCCTAGCACACGCAACCGATAACTCCACACGAGTATTGCTAGAATTTGGTTAGAATTAGGCCAGGGCTTCGCAATTCTCTCTTCTTAAATGGGGCCAAAAATGCGCGGAACGTGGTGTATTTAATGAGCGTCACGGGATTTGCCGCGCAATGTTATCCCTGTCAGGAGCACCAGTTCTTTCAACCTAAATTCGGCAGTTAAGGAGGATGAAAATGGTGCAGATACTCGAAAG
>JBBALZ010000076.1:0-14477 GCA_040402735.1 Bdellovibrionota bacterium | reverse complement strand
GCCGCCCCTTAATAGGGGCTAACGTTATTGCGGCAGAATTTGCTGAGTAGTTACCTTTTCCTTAATACGCTCTACCATTTGAGAAGATCTGCGGAAAGCGCTAACCTAGCTCCAAAGAGTTAATTGGTGACCAAACCTGGTCTGCAAAACATAGTTATTAAAAGCGAGGGGTCAGTGATTCTTATCCTTGATTTTGGGTCTCAGTATACGCAGTTGATTGCTCGTAGGGTGCGCGAGTTAAAGGTGTATAGCGAAGTAAAGCCGTGCACTATTGCCCCCTCCGAGGTTGATCTGACCAAGATTAAGGGATTAATCCTATCTGGTGGGCCATCGAGCGTCACTGACGTGGATGCTCCGAATTTTAATGCGGCCTGGTTTGATGTCGGGTGTCCGCTTCTAGGCATCTGCTACGGGATGCAACTAATGGCGCACCAGTTCGGTGGCAAGCTTGGAAGGGGCGCCAGCCGTGAGTATGGACCTTCAACTATAGTCATAGAGCAGCAAAAGGGGATATTTAATTCGTGGCAGAAGGGCGAAAGGCTTAGCGTTTGGATGAGTCACGGTGATCACGTTGAGCAGATGCCGCCGGGCTTTTCATGTGCCGCGTCGAGTGCTGGAGCACCAGTTGCAGCCATGTATGACGAACAGCGTAAAATGGCCGCACTGCAGTTTCATCCGGAGGTTGTACATACTCCACAGGGAAAACAGCTAATAGAGAATTTCGTATACACCTCTGCTGGCTGTATTGCTGATTGGACCCCAGAGAATTTTATCGATAGATCTGTGCGCGCGATATCAGTGCAGGTTCCAGCAGGTTCGCAGGCGATCTGCGCACTAAGCGGAGGAGTGGATTCCACTGTGGCTGCAGTGCTGGTTGCTAAAGCTTTAGGCGAACGACTTCACTGCTTTTACGTTGATACCGGTCTTGGCCGTAAGAACGAAGCTGCATCGGTAATGCAACGCTTGCGGGGACTTGAGCTAAATGTCGAGTTGGTTGATGCTAAAGCCAGGTTCTTTGAAGGTCTAAAAGGCGTAACTGACCCTGAGCGCAAGCGCAAAATTATAGGCCACCTTTTTATTGAAGTCTTTGAGGAGCGTGCCAAAGCAATTCCAGGCGCCACACACTTGGTGCAGGGTACGCTCTATCCAGATGTAATCGAGAGCGTTTCGGTACGTGGCCCTTCAGCAACGATCAAAACCCACCACAATGTTGGAGGTCTTCCAGAGAGGTTGAATCTGAAGCTCATAGAACCGTTTCGCGATCTGTTTAAGGATGAAGTTCGCGCGCTTGGGGGTGAGTTGGATATGCCCCAAGAGATATTACAGAGACAACCGTTCCCTGGGCCGGGTCTCGCTGTGCGAGTACTGGGCGAGGTGACCGAGGAGCGCGTCAGGGTGCTCCAGGAGGCAGATCACATCTTCCTCGAAGAGATCCGAGCTGAAGGATTGTATCCAACTCTATGGCAGACATTTGCCGTACTTCTTCCAGTTCGTAGTGTGGGGGTTATGGGTGACGGTCGAACCTATGAGGAGACAGTAGCTCTGAGAGCAGTCTACTCAGAGGATGGTATGACTGCCGACTGGGCGTTTTTACCAGAGCAACTTCTGCGCCGTGTCAGCAACCGGATCGTAAATGAGGTCCGCGGAATTAATCGTGTTGTGCTCGATATATCTAGCAAGCCTCCTGCAACGATTGAGTGGGAGTAGGGGGGGGCATCGATGGAAGCCTCCGAGTGGTCGCGAGAGCTAGAGATCGACGGTGTCGTCTATAGAGCTGTGTTTATCAAGCGCCCATTTCGTGAAGGGCTTGAAGTTCTGGTAACTCTTCCCGAGCAAACCATCTCGGTGGCAGATATGGGGCTTGGCGAGAACGCTTTGCTAGAGCGGATTAGGGCTATCCTGATCGCCCGAAGCGCCAAATCTAAACCGTCAGATCCAGAGGATGTGGATCCGTAGATTCAGTAGGCTTAGCCGGCCTAGTTTTATCCATGGCGAGCGTCTCTGATGCGTGAAATACCGCCGCTTGATCCTCTCTATCAGTCGATTCTTTATCGTTCTTGTGCTGTTTCTTATCCCTGTTTTGATCCTCTTTTGATCTATCGACAAGGTAGCTTCCGACCCGTCGACCACTGCGGTCTACGATAGAGGTTACTGCGAAGATTGATTCAGTCTTGACGTTCATCTGGCTCTCCTTGCCGATAGAATATCGCCGCGTCAATGGGCGATAGTTTAGATAATCCCTTGTAAAGGGAAGATTCGACACCAATGCTTGAAAACTTAACAACAGAGTTGGCATCTCTCTGCTCTTGTTAAGTTATAACTTGAAAACCATAGAGCATCTAAGTAGTTACGGGAGCTCGTGACAAAGGACTGACACGAGAAAATCCGAGATCTCGGGGATACTAAGACCAGTAGCTAAAGCACAAACCAAAAAAAGCCGCTAAGAAACTTACAACCTGCTTGTTAAATGCGGGACCTTTGAGGGCGCTCTAGCATCGTAAGTGATTACCAGTAAATTGGGCAGTTAAGGAGTATGAAAATGGCGCAGATACTGAAAAGCACAGAGTATTTTGATATTTGCGGAGCAGCAACACTGGCACCATCAGGGTGAGCACCGAAAATTCAAAAGCCTAAAGTGATTTTGAGAATCTGCGTCATTTTCAGACACGCAACTGCCGAATTTAGGACTACATATGACGAGAGACAATAAGAGAAATACAGCGATATACACAGCCTTTGAGGATTATGATGGGTCAGAGATCCCTGTTCCAGAAAAGGGTTTGCTGAGAGCTATTCTATTGAACGCGATTGCGGATATGAATCGCGAGGACGAGTACGCGCGCAAAGCTCGCTCCTATTTCTTGAGCAAAGAGGACGACTACATATTTTCATTCCAAGCGGTCTGCTCGTATCTCAATATCAATCCGCATCATATTATGGTTCTGGTTGGGCTTGAAGAGTCGAACAGGTCTCTTGATTCAAAGCGGCCTCAGGTATCTCATGCTGCACAGACTAAGGAGAGCGAGGCATTAGGGGATAGAGAACACAAATGAGCTAGAGCTAATGCAGGGCCTCGCAATTCTCCCGCTATCTACTCGCAAGGACTGACATTGCTGATAGGGATAAAGTAACTACTCGGTAGAAAGTGCTGAGTAGTTCCGTTCAGAAAAATCCTGGCCGCGCATCTCTGGCCTCATTTAATAGGAGAGAATTGCGAAGCCGTAGAGATCCCCCACGCAACTTTTTATCCACATTTTCCGATAATCATAACTAAGCACACTTTAGCCGAGGTCGGCAGTTAAGGAGGCTACCATGAAGATTAACCCAGCTAGTGGCTCAGCCACGCTACACTCTACACTTGATAGTCTAGGCGGCAGCCAGAGCGCTATTAACCAAGGGTGGTCAGATATCGTTAATCGGCTCGGCAACTATATCCACAATGGCGTAAAACCTGGACTATCACCATCCGGTCAGGTCGACCAGTTGTCCGGGCTTATTAAGCTACAGGTGGATGTAACTCGATATCAACTCCGTGTCGAGCTCGTCTCAAAGGTCTCTGAAAGCGCTGTCGCTTCGATGCGCAAACTACAACAAAATCAATAGGAGTGATGATGGTTCGTTCAGAGCTGCTACGGGCTAAATCACTCCATGCAGAGGTTGCATATCTACGCGACCTAAAGCAAGTTAGCGATGCAAAGAGGGCTGCGGACCACCATAATAGTCTTCGCAGTGATAAAGAGCGCCAGTTCTGGACAGAGGCGCTTAAGGCTAAAGCGCCATCTGCTAACTCAAGTACGGCGCAAATACCTGTATCAAGCAACGTGCAGAGTTTTAAGCAGCTTGCCGATCAGCTTGAACGAATGCATCGCGCACATTCACAGTTACAACATGCCCATAAATCGCAGCAGGCAGCCGCAAAGAATCTACACGAAGGCCTAGTGACCCTATCAGGTTCACAGAAACGAGTTGAGGTACTGGAATCTCTGCTAGTCAAAGCTAAGCGAACTCGAGCCAATCAGGTCGAGTCGCAGCTATCAGAGGATCTCGCCGATCTAGTAAGCACAGCTAAAACTGTTCTTGATTTCCGTGCCTCTCGTAGCACTACAAATACAACATCAAATGCGCCGCAGATACAGCCGACAAAAAATGCTGGGCCTCTATATCAACCCCAAGTAGCAAACCAAATCGGTATATCAAATGTGGCATTCACCAGGGACCAGGGGCAGCCAAGCTTATCGCTTGCATGCGCTATCGCTGGAGGTGGCAGTGTAAATCTTCAGATAACCAAGGCGGATAAAGGTGGGCTCAAAGTCGTAATCGACCCGTCGATTGGATCGGTCGCTTCGGGACTTATCAGAGACAAGCTTTCGATTCAGTCACGACTTCAAGCCATTGGGATTAAAGTATCAGCGATTGAGGTCGGAGTGACAGGTGACACAACAGGTGCGCCAAAGCGTGCAAAGCGTTCGCAATTCAGTGAGGAAGAAGATGAAGGCGTTATCTCCTGAGGTTCTATTACTAGCATCACTTGGTATTGCGATGGTTCCGCTGATGATCGCCGTAGGTACGTGCTATCTTAAGTTTTCTATCGTTCTTAGCCTCTTGCGTAGCGGTTTTGGCACTCAACAGGCTCCGAGCACCGCGTTGGTGATGGCGCTCTCGCTGGTGATGTCGCTTATCGTTATGCACCCTGTTTTGACAGAGAGCGCTGAACGCCTGGGCGAGGTAAAGATCCAGGAGTTGTCAAATCTTTCAGTAAAGGTAGTAACGCAACAGAGCTCAGAAATTATCGCTCCTTGGAGAAACTTCCTTGTCGCACATAGCGGAGACAAAGAACTCACAATTTTTAGCACCCTGAGACGTAAGCAACCGCTGCAGCAACAGCCATTGGAGCAGGGGCAAGTTTTAGATCGGGCAAATACGCCTGTGGTTACAGCAGTTGCAGCATTTGTTCTATCTGAGATTAAAAAGGGCTTTACTCTTGCATTCTTTCTGCTGATTCCATTTTTCGTAATTGACCTGGTCGTAGCCAACCTGCTTGTGGCGATGGGGCTAACTATGATGAGCCCAGTGATTGTCAGCCTACCGATCAAGCTCTTGCTCTTCGTATCAACTGACGGATGGCTCTTGCTCGCACGAAACCTAATTCAAGCCTACCAATAGGAGCTATCGTATGCATGCAATAGTCTCGGAAGCGCTTATCGCCGCTCTCTGTATCTCACTTGTCCCGATGGCAGCGATATCTCTAGGCGCTGGCGCTGTGGCTCTACTCCAGGCCATTACGCAGGTTCAAGAGCAAAGTATGGTACACTTCGCACGAATCATAGTTTTGGTGCTGGTTATTCTCTGGGGAGCTAGAGAAGCCTTTGCTGCGCTCGAATCGATCTTTCTCAAGGTTATATCGCTGTGCGCAATCTTAGGAGCTAGCTAGGTGTGGTGTCTGTTGATGTACTAGGCGTAGCTGGAATAACAGCGCGGACGTTTGGAATGCTCGTCTCGCTACCAACAGGAGATGGCCTTCAAACGCTTCCACGGTTGTTTATCGCTGTTTGTTTCGCTTGTGCACTAGCTCCATTTGTCCCAGTTGATGAAAGCTTCTCTCTTGTTCGTCTGGGCCCTGAGTTTTTGATCGGATTACTTATAGCTGCTCCGCTGCGCTTTCTTGCAGAGGCCGCGGAGATGTTTGGCGAATTGATCGATACAGCGCGGGGCCAAACGATCGGCTCGGTGGTAGATCCGCTAAACGGCCAGCAAGGATCTGACTTGGCCACCATCATGCGCCTCTCTATGGTGGTACTTGCAATCCATCTTGGGGCGTTCGATAGGTGCGTGGAAGCACTCAAGGCTAGCTATGACGCAGTTCCATTAGGTGTCGCTCTTTTGTACGACGATCTGCTCTCGTCGGTTCTTAGACAAGGTGTTGCAATCGTTAGCGTAGCGCTGTCCTTCAGCTCGGTTTGGCTTGTGGCGTATTTGGTAACTGATATCGCTGCCGGGATTATGGCTAAAGTTTCGCAGGGTCTACAGTTTACGAGTACGGCTACAGTCATAAAAATGGTCATTACATTCACGCTCTTTATGAACCTCCTCGGAAATCCTCAGGAGATCTGCTCCTTTATCCTTCAGCACACCCGCAGCTTAGTGGGGGTAGGTGAGCTACACGGGGTGCAAGCTGGCAAGAGGTAGACCATGAGCGATAAGGAGTTTCCCCCCTCAATTAAGCGCCTACAGAAGGCGCGCCGAGACGGAAAAACCGTCAAAAGTCGAATGGTTAGCCTAGCCGTAGAGTGGTGGGCTCTTTTAGTCGTATTATTCCCTGCGTTTGCTTGGGTCAGAAACGGAACCTTGGTACAATGGATGAATTACCGGGTTTGGACTCCTGAAGTTGCACTTATAGAGGCGAGTTGGCTTGGCTGCAAAGTGATCGGCTTACTCGTTGGTATAGTTGGTGCGAGTAGCTTTACGGTAGGGCTGGCGCAGTCTAAAGGGCTGTTTCTTCCCTCGCAATTGCTGCGTGGATTCCAGCAGTACAAACCGGGGGCCTTTATCGGACGGATAAAACAATCGTGTGTCGATGTGGCCTTAGGTTTAGTCCGGGTATGCTTTGTCCTGTTGCTTGTGGGTCCGATAGTTCTCTCTACGTTGTACATTACTCCTTCCGCGTTTGAGGGGAGCGAGTACGAAGCGTATCAGGGGTTCTATGGGTTAATTCGCGGCGTGTTTGTTAAGGCAGGATACGCGCTAGTTTTGGTAGCTCTTGTTGCTTACGCGTTGGCTCGTTGGCGGTTCTATAAACAACTGAAGATGAGCCTACAGGAGGTTAAAGACGAGCATAAAGAGGATGAGGGAGATCCGCACTCTAAAGCGGCTCGCAAACACGAGCACCGCGCTTTGCTCTTCTCTGAAATTGAGAAGCGGGTCAAGCGGTCAAAGGTGGTCGTAGTTCGGCGCGCTGCAGGGCTAGAGTAGGAGTGTAGACGAAGCGAGCTTAAAGGGGCCGATGGCGAACGAAGCGCACAACAACGCTGACTCAAAGAGCCTATTTGATAAGAGGTTGTGGGAGCACGCCGATAACTTGGCTGCTGGGATTGCAGAGGCGATCGCCAGAGCGCTACAGTGCGATGAGGTTCATGTAGATCTATCGCGCGCTCGACTCGCTTGTGATAGCGAACAAAAGCTCCGGGCAACTTTTACACTTTTTCGTAATCAGGCAACAAGCGGATCTGACCATCATCTCTTCTCAGTTGCGCCTAGTGGAGTCGCATACCGCGGGGCTCCAATCGCAGCTCCGCTTACCGTAAACGACCTAAGTCGTGCACGACTGCCGAGTGACCTTTCCAGTGTTTTAGCAACGCTCGGCGTTAAGAGTTTTGGAGTATTCGTGATCAAACGAGGCTCGACGCCAATCGGTGTTATATCCTGCTTTTACCGGAAGGGGTTTCATCGCTGGCGCAACGATCAGGTCATCGCGTTTAACAGACTTGGGGACCAACTTCCAGTTGCTGAATCTCCTGGCAATTCGGATCATGTACATAATGACGACCGAGACAACACCTTCAATCGTTATCGGCGACTAGCCGCTCAAGGAAACATCATCATTCTTACCACAGACAGCAATTTTTGCGTCACAGATGTTTTCGGAAACAGTGAGGAACTTCTTGGCGTGGTGCCTGAAAAGCTCCGCAGAGACTCATCGATCTGGGCAGCGATAGTCGATCCGCGAGATGCCCCTCGTCTCATTCGTAAGATAAGGAAGCTTAAATCAAAGAACACACAATTGGAGGATGAGGTTCGCATTACTAACCAGAAATCCGGGCAGACACGGTGGATTATGCTTCGAGCACTTCCGTATTTTGATCAGGATAATCAACTACTCGGTTGGGAGGGGTTTGGTATTGATGTATCCGAGCGACGCGTAGCTCAGGAGACTTTATTGCGACAGAATGCGAGACTACAAGCTCTTTTTGAGGTGTCGAGGTCGCTAAGCGAGCTTCACGATCCTGCCATGGTTACTCTAACAGGCTTGCGAGCTGTTATCGGAGCTACCGACTCTGATTGTGGATATGCGGTGTTCTGCGACCAAGATAAAAAATCTACTGAGGTCGTGGCGGCAGTGGGGCTCTCGGAGGATTATCTGGCGAATATGGACGAGGTTCTTGAGGGGCCTAGTCTATTGACGCAGGCCATCGACTCGCAAACTCGATTTTTAATTCCTGATATGCAGAGTGATCCACGCGCAGCGCTGCGACTCGCCGAATTAGAGCGGATTCACTCTGCTATGGTTATCCCACTTACTTTTGAGAGTGTGGTATACGGCGCGATAGTATTGTTTAAACGGGTGGCTGATGCATACGATAGTGATGATTTTGAGGTCGCGGTATCAGCAGCATCTCAGATTACGCTTGCGATTCGGCAAGCCGAGATGCTTCAGGTGCAGAAGCGCCAAAGTTCATCTCTAGCAGCGCTGTACACAGTAAGTAAAGAATTAGCAAAGCATCGCGCAGCAGTGGATTTTTCCGATCAGATACTGCCTACACTGCGCCAGGAGTTTGCTCTTAAACGGTGCTGGATTGGCCTCACCAACCAACAAGGAAGCTACATTGTTGGGCGAGCTGGATTCGGGTCTGATCTAAGTGAAGATACGATAACCACGCAGATTCAGATTACTGAGCAGCAACCGATTCTGCTTGAGATTCTCGAACAGAAAGCACCGATAGTTCTTGATGAACTTAGCTCGGAGGCCCCCGAAGCGCTGCTATCGCTCTTCGATAACCCGCAATCACTGGTGGTCGTACCGATGGTGACAATTGGACAGGTCATGGGAGTTATTATCCTAGAGCCTTTATCAAAACACACGTTCTCCTCCCCTGAACGTCTCCAGCTCCTTGTAAGTATGGCCAACGAAATGGCAACTGCGATGATGGCTGGTAGATTTGAGTCCAACATGGCCAACGCTGTTAAGATGCGTACGGCTGGATTGCTGGCATCGGGGGTGGCGCACAATTTTAACAACATATTACAGGCGATTCTTGGACAGGTCTCGTTGGTGCAACTTCATGCCAGAGGCGATACCCCGGTTACGCAGGCGAGCCAGACCATTCAGGAAGCTGCGATGCGCGGTGCTGGACTGGTAAGACAATTACTAAGTTTTGCAACTAAAGGAGCTAGTAAAAAGGCTCCAATTCAAATAGCCCCGTTTTTGGAGGATTCACGCGAGCTATACCAATCGCTAGTCGGTGATGATACTAGGCTGGCGATTGATAATCAGTTGGCCCATGGGACATCTGTCTGTGCTGATACTACGCAGCTACAACAAGTAATTACCAGTATGCTGGCTAACTCGCGCGATGCTTTAGTCGGAGTGAGTGCGGGAGAGATCGACATCTCAGCTCATTCGGTCGTAGTGCGTGCCAGCGAATTAGCCGCAGATCTATCGCCGGGCGCCTATATTCGTATCGATATCAGAGATAACGGGATCGGCATGACTCAGGAGGAGCAGGCGCGATGCTTTGAGCCGTTTTTTACCACTAAAAATGTGGATCGTGACACTGGAGTAGGTCTCTCTGGCTCTGGGCTGGGCCTAGCTGCCGCATACGCTGTGGTAAAGGACCATGACGGTGTAATCACAGTGCATAGTAAAGAAGGCGAGGGCTCTATTTTTAGTATTTATCTACCGATCCGTACGGCAGTAACAGCTAGTGAAGAACGACGCACGGAGGCGATAGTTACAAGAACTCAGGGCGTTTTACTATTAGGAGTGGACCCAGGTGTACAGCCGTTTATTGCCAGCGCACTTGAGTCTCTTGGTTTTTCATCTCAAGGTGTTTTTGACATGCGACACGCTCGTGAATTGTTAGCTCAGGAGCCTAGTCGCTGGGGAGCTATAATGGTGGATAAAGATGGTATCTCTTCTTCACACCACGCAGTTTGTCAGGAACTAGCAGCAGCTTTTCCCGAGCTGTCAGTCATATGTCTGTGCTCTTTATCTGATAAACGGCGACCAACAGATAATGACCAGACTTTAGCTCGCCAGTTATACTATATCGAAAAACCAGTTACCGGATGGGCGATTGAATCCGTTATGCGTCGAGTGCAGAGCGGTAGCAGCGCTTAAGCGCAGCTTAATCTAGAAGCAACGTAACGACTCGCCAAAAAAGGCACCCCCGACTAGGGGATAGCAAGAAAAAAGATCCGCCAAAATCACCTCATTTAGCGACGAAATTGCAGCGACGATCTTAAAATCCGGTGAGTAGTTACGTAAAACAAATAGATCAAGCTGAATAGTAACAGTGTATCTACTCAACGTATGAATGACTCAGGTTCCGCTCAATTCGCCAGACGCCCAACTCATATTGAGGTTGATTCTCAAGCTTTACGAGCAAACTTTCGTTCGATTCGTGCGCATGTCGCGCCAGCCAAAATTATGGCCAGTGTCAAAGCCAATGGATATGGACACGGGTTGGTCACGGTTTCAAAGATTTTGGAGCAGGAGGGTATCGATGGGCTCGGTGTAGCCTATATTGAGGAGGCTTTAGAGCTTAGACGTGCTGGGATTAGAGCTCCAATCCTGGTCTTTGGAGGGCTACTTAAGGAGCAGTTGGGTGAGTATATTGCAAATGAGGTCGATGTTACCGCATCATCAATCAGCAAGTTAGCGCAGATTGAAGCGGCAGCAGCCGCTTATGGTAAGCGCGCTCGGGTGCACTTAAAGATAGACACCGGCTTAGAGAGGATCGGGGTGCACCACTACTCGGCTAAATCGCTGTTTGATGCCGCACTCTCATCGCAGTGGTGCGATATCGTTGGGGTCTTCTCTCACTTTGCCGAGGTGCAGCGTGATGACCTAACTCTGGCGAAGTTACAGCTTGAACGCTTTTTAACCGCGCTTAGTTACTTTGAGCAGCGTGCGCAAGCGCCGTTTATCCGGCATATCGCCAATTCAGGTGCCGTGCTCTCTTTTGAGGAAAGTTACCTCGATATGGTGCGTCCCGGACTCTCGCTCTATGGCGTACTACCGCATTCATCGCTTAAAGGGGTGCTCAACCTCAAGCCGGTATTGAGCTTAAAGAGCCAGGTTGTCTTCTTTAAGGTGGTCAAGCAAGGCGCTGGGGTGAGCTATGGACACGCCTGGACTGCCCCGCATGACACACGGGTAATCACGGTGCCGATCGGGTATGGCGATGGTTATTTACGGAGCCTATCAAATAAGGCGCATGTGCTCGTTGGAGGTACGAGGTGTCCGATTGTTGGCCGAGTTTGTATGGATCAACTAATGGTTGATATCTCTCCGACTGGGGAGGCTTATAACGGTGATGAGGTGGTGTTAATCGGTGCGCAGGGTCAGGAGCGCATAACCGTAGAGGAGCTTGCTACGTTAATCGACACTACGCCGCATGAGTTGCTGGTATTACTTAATCAGCGCGTGCCACGGGTGGTGGTCTAGGGTAACTACTCAGCGGATCTTAAGATCGTCCGAGTAGATAGCGGGGTAATTGCGAGGCCCTGCCATCAGGCCTGCGCCGCACGGATAAGCGCGATCGCGCTAACGACAGCAAGTTCAGAGCGCAGCACCGAGGGGCCGAGTGTTACAGGGATTGCCCGCGCTTGGGTAACTAAGAGCGCATGCTCATCCGGCGTTACGTCACCTTCAGGACCGATAATAATCACCGCCGGCGTCGCGGCATCACTCTTACGACATACATCGATTAAGGCTCTGCTATCAGGTGCTAGTGAGCAGAGGTAGTAATCTAATCGCTCTCGAGGCTTGAGATTTGTAAGTGCTGCCTCCAGCGATAAATGTACAGCAACATTTGGTGGCCTCGACTGCCTGCTCTGCTGTGCTGCTGCGGTGGCTATCTTGGCTAGGCGAGTGGTTCGGTGTTCGGCGTCACTTGCACCTTTTAACCGTACCACGCTATGAGGCGATTGCCAGAAGTGAATCTCAGTGCACCCTAACTCGGTGCTCCAGTCACATATATGGTCGTTCTTTTCACCTTTGCAGAGCGCGCAGAGGACAATAATAGGCCGTTGTTGCGGGCGATCGTCTCTGACCCATGCGGAGATCGATATCGCAACTGCATCCTGTGACGACACTATAGTGGCCAGGCCTATTACGCCGCTAGTCGGATCTCCAACTTCGATCTCTGTTCCCGGATCGAGTCGCAACACGTTGCGAACATAGTGGCTCTCTGATTCGTTTAGTTCGATTCGGCGCGGCAGGGAGTCAGAAAAGCAAAGCCGCACGTTACTCAAGAACAATCGCGGGCCCGATGAGTAACGTGCGGCCATACTAAAGCCACTCTAAAAGAGCGTAAGACTACTTTTTGCGTAGCCCCATCTTGTCGAGTCGTTGCGCTAGGTAGGCTATCTTGTCGTAGCCTACAACACGCTCGCCATCTTCAAACACGATAGTTGGGGTATCGAATACTCCCAACTTGCGGCCGCGCTTGTAGATACCCTTAACGCGCTCGCGTGTGTCAGATGAGGAGACCTTGCTTAAGAAATCACCAAGGTCGATATCGAGATCATCGCAGAGCTCATTCATAAACGCGTCCTGATTCGGATCCTCGCCGAGGCCCCACCACTTGTTGAACACCTTGATGTTGTACTCAAGGAGCACCCCTAAATCGTTAGCAATCAGCGCCCCACGAGTAATCCGTCCCGGATCAAATTCAACCTCTGGCCAGTTCTCTGGATAGGTGATCGAAAGGCTACGCTCCGCAGCTATGCGGCGAGTATCCTCAAATAGGTATGAGAGTTTATCAGGCAGGATCCCCTGTTGTGGAACCGGATTCCCCGAAGCTCGCGCCGAGAACGGCTGCCAGAGGAGCTCAACGTTGTACTTTTCTTGGATGTCATAGAGCGGATCCATCGCAAGGTATGAGTAAGGGCTCTGGAAAGAGTAAAAAACTTCAATTTTATTAGTCATAAGTGTGCTTTGTCAGTGTCAGTTACGAGTATAAACCGGCTCAGCTATTGCCTAGCCTCAAAAGGTCTCTAGCAAATGCGATACCTCGCGGCACCTCTAAAGAGAGGCTGCTGGCCAGCTTTGCTCGTCTCTACGCTTTTTTATTGGATTAGCGCCGCTTCCGCCAAGGAAGGAGTACGCCACCCCTAAAGGCGCGTACGGCAGATCTGGCAGCCCAAGGTATGGTGTGAACCATCAACTCTCAGGTAAAAGGTAGTCTGTATCGGGCACATTTGCAAGATTAACTATTCTAAATTAATTTAAAAACTGTAACTACTCACAGGATTTCAAGATATTCGCTGCAATTTAGTCGCTAAATGAGCTGATTTTGGCGGGTCTTTGTTCTTGCGACCCCCAAAGTCGGGGGTGATTATCCTAAAATCCGGTGAGTAGTTACGTTTTAAAAACAATGGCTCGCTTAAGAGGGTAAAAGTAGTGAAGATTCAGCAGCTGGCAAAATGGGAACAGGGATCGGCGGAAGGGATGCAACAAGAAAGCCCACGCCCACTCTTATGTCTAGAGATTAATCCGCCCCGAGGAACTGATATCGAGCCGGTCTTGGCCCGCTATGAGGGGCTTAACGGGGTCGACTTTGTAAATATCACCGACTCAGCGCTGGCTAAGATGAAGCTCTCCGGGTTTGTTTTCGCGGCCCTATTTAAGCAGCGATTCGGAATAGAGCCAGTGGTAAATCTTTCGTGTCGCGACCGCAATGTAATAGCTCTTCAGGCGGATCTCTTAGGGGCTTGGTCGCTCGGTATCCGCTCAATCGTTGCGCTCACAGGTGATGCTGTTACTGTAGGCGATATGCCGGATGCCAAGGGTGTTTTTGAGGTTAACTCAATCGGTTTATTAAACATTATTGCCACCCTTAACTCAGGTAAGGATCTCTCAGGAGGGGAGCTTAAGGGCGGCACAGCTTATGTGCCGGGTGTTGTAGTTAACCCTAATGCTCGCAACAGAGACGCTGAGATTCGCCGACTTGTGCGCAAGCGAGAAGCGGGCGGATCGTACGCGCTTAGCCAGCCAGTGTTTGATGTGGATCAAGCAGTAGATTTTTTTGAGGCTGCTGCACCTAGTGGGGTTGATAATTTCGTGGGGCTCTTGCCGTTTAAAACGGCAAAGGGATTTGAAGCGATTGCCAAGATTCCAGGAATTAAAGTTCCAGAGCGGATTCTTAGTAAGGTGCAGACGTTGCGCGATGGTGATGTGGGGGCGTATTCGCTCGATATTGCTTGTGAGATAGCAGAGCGGGTGAGTCCTTTTGTAAGAGGGTTTCATGTGGTGAGTGGTGGTTCTCCGCTTTTAGCAATAGACTTATGTAATCGTTTGGCGTCGTGGGTATCTGCGCGCTGATGACTAAAGTTGGTAACTACTCACCGGATTTTAAGATCGTCGCTGCAATTTCGTCGCTAAATGAGGTGATTTTGGCGGGTCTTTTTCTTGCCACCCCCAAAGTCGGGGGTGCCTTTTTTTGGTGAGTAGTTATTATCTCCACCCCGCTTTGCTC
>JBBALZ010000075.1:0-14493 GCA_040402735.1 Bdellovibrionota bacterium | reverse complement strand
TATCAGGAATGCCAGTCCTTTCCAGTAGATAGCGGGAGAATTGCGAAGCCCTAGGGATTTAGCCGCGCATTTTTATCCCTGTCAGGAATGCCAGTCGTTTCCAGTAGATAGCGGGAGAATTGCGAGGCCCTATCATTTAAAAACAGAAATAGACTATTCTTCTGCAAGTTAAGACGTTTGGGCCTCAGGGCTCTAGGGTATTTTTTGGGCATTTGGGTTCTGTATAGTTATGAATACTCCGATTATCGTAAATCCGGATCTCTCTGTGTTTGTTATGCGTGATTCAGAGCGGTATGCCGAAGCACGCGACCTAATGCTGATGTGCGCCCAGTTAGATAAGAGTCCTGGACATGTTCAGGTATACTCATTAACTCCAATATCGCTCTGGAACGCATCGGCTTTGGGGGTGCGTCCAAGCGATCTGCTCGCTCGGCTCGCCGCACTGTCGCAGTACGCAATTCCCGCTGCGGTAAGTGCGTTTATAACCGAGACAATGGGTCGCTGGGGCGCGTTAATATTACGAAAGGAGGGACAGGAATACGTACTCGATGTGCATTCAACAACTGCTCGAGCTAGTCTCATGGCCCATCCAGAGCTTGCTGCTTTCTTCTCAAAGCCTGTCGGTTCTGATTCATTCCTAATTGAAGAGATCGAGAGAGGGCCACTCAAGTTAGCCTTGATAGACCGGGGGATGCCTGTTGTTGACCTCGCTGGTTATTGTGATGGCGATAAGCTCTTTGATTCGCCGTGGGATCGAGATAAACAGAGGAGGTTTTCGCTGAGAGATTATCAATCAGAGGCTGTCGATTCATTTCTTGGAAGTGATGCGGCATCCGGCGGAAGTGGTGTAATAGTTCTTCCGTGTGGGGCAGGTAAGACGCTTGTTGGTGGAGAGATCTTGGCAGCGCTGCAGATGAAGACCTTAATCTTAACAGCCAATATCGTCGCCGCGAAGCAGTGGAAGTCCGAATTGATCGACAAGATGGGAATTCCTTCTGCTTTGATAGGAGAGTATCACGGACAGAGTAAGCAGTTGTTACCGATCACCATAGCAACTTACCAGATACTGAGTAAAAAGAGCGCTAGCTCTCAGCAATACGAGCACCTCAACCTCGCCAATAGTCAGAATTGGGGCTTAGTCATTTATGATGAGGTTCACATGTTGCCGGCTGAGCTATTTCGCATGACAAGTCAGTTGCAGGCCAAGCGTAGGCTCGGACTTACAGCTACTCTTGTGAGAGAAGATAACAAAGAGCCACAGGTTTTTAGTCTTATTGGTCCGAAAAGATACGAGGTGCCCTGGCGTATACTTGAACAACAGGGGTGGATCGCCAAAGCGAGGTGCTATGAGATTCGCGTGCCTTTTTCGCGCACGGACCAGGCTTTGCACGATGCAGCTGAGAAGCGTCACAGGTTTAGGATTGCTGCGGAGAATCGAGCCAAGGTAGCGGTGATTTCGCGATTATTGGCAAAGCACAGCAATGAGCGGGTGCTCATTATTGGGACATTTGTAGAACACATCAATTCAATCGCTAAGGAGCTCGGTTGGCCTGTGCTTGATGGAGCGTCAACTCAGAAGAAGCGCGATGATATATTTGGTCGCTTTAGATCAGGAGATATCCGCGGAGTGGTTGTATCTAAGATCGCCAACACATCGATCGATCTGCCCGATGCTTCGATGATCATCCAGGTTTCAGGTCAGTTTGGATCCAGACAAGAGGAGGCGCAGCGCCTAGGGCGCGCTCTAAGGCCCAAGGCTGGCGATAATCAGGCTCTTTTCTTCAGTGTAGTGACGGAAAACAGCGCAGAGGAGCCGTTTGCTGATAATCGTCAGAAATTTCTACTCGAGCAAGGTTATGAATATGAAAGAATTCCGTGGACTCAGGTGTGCGACCCGCAGACTGTGGCCGGTTCGATTGGCAGCGATGATCTGCAGAGCTTGTCCTTAACTGACAATGATCGCAGTGAAAATTCGGTCTTAGTTGATTTAACTCCAGATGTGGTTCACTAAAATGAGCAATAACGCAAAAATAGTGTCACTTTCAATAGCCGAGCTTAAAAGGCAGTTAGAGCAAAAGTTGTTGGATAAAAATAAGAGCGCGAGAGAGGCGAATATCGAGCGGGATCTGTCCGCTGATTTGGTGGCTTTTATCGAGGAGGAGCTCGGTAGCGGTGATAACTGTGATAGCAAGGCCCAGTTCGAGAGCTGGGTTAATCGCGTGCGCGTGAGCGGCCCGTTATTTAATCAAAGGATTAGACATCCACGCTTTCTAGATTTGCGACGCAACGTGCTAATTAGAAACAGTGACGCATTGAACGAATCTGTTCTTCGAAAGCTGTCGCGAGATTTTGAAAAGCGGTGGATCTATACTGAGTCGGAGGCGCAAAAGATCTTTGGGGATTACCTTGTGCCGTTAGAGTTGGGTAATTTTATTTTTCGTATCTCTGGGCCCCGAGATTTACTTAAAGAGCTGACGGGAATTGTCGGAGGTTCGCGCGAAGATGTGACTTTGTTGTGTCCGTCGCCATCATTAATCGAGGTTTTATCTTACTACTCAGCCAAAGTCGATTTTATGACTAGCTTTGTAGTTGGCGATGTTCAGCGCAGAAATTCAGAGAAAGAAGTAAAGGGTCGTAAGGCCCATTACCCCCCAATAAATTTTGAAGTCAGTCGTATGTTGAGCGATCAAAGTTCGCCACTCCAGAGAGCTTTAAATGCGCCAATCCCGCCACGCGCTGAGCTTGCTCAGTTGGCACTGCAACTGGGGATTAAATTAGGTTCTGATGGTAGACGGCCATCATTAGTGGAGATAGGTAATAAACCTCTGCATTTCATTTTTCAGACCTTTAGGAATCTATTTCCGTTAGGGAGCGCCAGCGGTGCGGTTTCTTTGGTGGTTAATCCCGCCAAATTTCAAGTTAATCTCATCTGCGCACCGGCGGTATTCCAAGCGATGTTAGACTCGCTGCAGAATGATAATTCAGCAGTTGCAGGTAAAAACCAGATGTATGCGTCACAGAATGTGATGTTAGCGCTTGGGGATAGCGAGCGCGAGGAAGTCATTGCGCTAATATATGGCGCTGCTACCCGCGGTGATCTGCAGGTTACTCAAGAGGGAAGATTGACAGCGGCATCTTTAGGAAAAATAGGATCCGCTCTCTGGCCAGCCATTGCCACTAGCCTTACCCGCGATTTAATTGAATTTGTTGTTAGCTTTCCGTTTGAGCGGTACGAGGGTCTTGTGGGTGCTGATCATGCCAAATGCTGCATGCCAGAAGATATTTTCCTTAATGCACAGTCAGTTTTAAGACAGATCGCGTCCTTTCCTTATATTAACTCGTTTATTCGGCTCTTTGCGGCAGCTCCTGACCGAACTTGGATCGATCTATCAGATGCCCCATTGGTGTTAGGAATAAGGCAAGATTCCGATTGGTATGAACATGGTGGTCGTTACCAGGCTGAGGAATTCTGGACATATGACTGTTTATTTGGTTGGTTCTGTGGACTAGTTGATCTGGCTTTTGATGTGGACAAGAAGGGGATCAAGACCAATCTGAGGGCGTTTCGGGTTAATCGCGCGGCGTTAAAGAGAGCCACAACTCCCAATCCTGATGAACATGCTTTGGAGGATCCGCAGATCGCCGAGAAGCAAAGGAGTCGATACGGAAATAAGGTGGAAGTCTTGCCAAACGGTGAGGTTCTATGTCCGCCGAATCTGCATCCAGCGATTAAGTTTTGCTTGGCGACGGTATTGCCGTATGCGAGAGCTAACACTTTCTCCGTCTACCCGGGAAAAACTAAGCCTCACCTAGCTCTTGACCTAACTAGCTCTGACGTTCTCGGCTTCTTAGAATTGATCAGCCGCAATCCAGTGCCAAAGATAGTTAGCGATAAATTGTCTGAGCCTGTAGGGGGAAAAGTAGCAAGTATCGGCGCGTTAGCCCCCGATTTTGTTATCACTGGTGCTTCTCATGATAGAGCCCAGGCCGTGCTTAATGAGGTAGGTGACCGTCGATTCTTTGCTGTTGAGATGGCAAAGGATGTTTGGGGGTTCTTTGATAGGTATGCATCGCGCTCACCACACTCTCTGGATACTTATAAAGTCGGGGGCACCCTAGGCCGACGCAGAGAGCTTGACAAGGCTATGAAAAATTTGAGTAAGGGCGGGATTGTCTTTGTGACTAATATCTCTGACCTAGACTCAATCGGTGCAATACCTACTACAAAGCAGGCGGATTGCTATCGTCGTGGCCAGCTAAATAAGCCTTCATTGCAGCCTTTCTCTCGATACTGTGAATTTTTCGATCTTAAGCTAAATAATCCGGATTGGGATAGTGAGAAGATCGGAGTTGAGATATTCTCGTTGGTGCCCGCAGAGATTCGTGCAACAAAGGTGTTTACGGTTGCTATGGCGCCATGTACAGAGATAATGAAAACGCTGATGGATTATTTGTAACCACTAGCCGGATTTGCACCGCAAATCGGGTTCTTTAGGGTAGGGTCAGGGCATCGCGGGGCTGCTGCCGTAGTCCCTCTCCACAATCCTTATGCAAGACGAGTTTCTCAGTCAAAAGACAGACGATCAACAGAGAAGCCGAGTGTCGCGCTCTTTCTGTGGATACGATCAACACCTGCTGCACTCGGTGGCCGCGGAGCTTATCACTGCAAATCAAGAGCGAGATTTTATCGATATGTCGGATATTACCGTTGTGGTATCCGGTAATCGGGTCGAGCGGCGATTAATGGAGCTTTTGGTTATTAAAGCTAAAGAGCTCTCAAATGGTAGGGGTGTCGTCCCTCCGAGGATTGTGACGCGAGGGGGACTTATAGAAGCCTTCATGCATGGGCCTAAAAACGTTGCCTCAGAGGTGAGTAGTCACATAGCTTGGATGACGGCTATTAAAACGATCGGGGCTGACGTTATCGCAGAGATAATTCCTGATCTACCCCAAGGCTACCTTGAGCGCTCGGCGTCATCTCTAGCGAGAAGAATTGATTCAATCTATACGCAGATTAATTCAGCAGGACTCTCATTTTCGGATGTAGCGATAAAAGGAGCGGGTGTTGAGGGTTTCTATGAAGAGCAAAGGTGGGAGGCGCTCCAGAGTATCTACCAGAAGTATGTCGAAGAGCTACAACGGGTCGGATTAGAGTGCCGATACGCAGCAAGGAGTGCTTTTTTAGAGAAACTTGATCAAGTGTCGCTTTCAGGAAGGATATATCTCTGTGGATTGCTTGAATTGACCGAACAAAGCCGAGTTTTTTTAAGGCATTTTGAAGGTGAGATTCGCAGTTTTATCTTTGCTGAATCGAGAGATGCTGATGGATTCGATGCTCTTGGAGCGATTATTCCGGAATATTGGGGTAAGAAAACTTTACCGCTTAGTGGCGATAGTATTCATGTGATCGAGCATCCGCGCGATATCGCACCGGCTTGTATTGAGTGGATAGGGCAGATTCCAGGTGGAATTAAGAGGGGTGATTTGGTTCTCGGATTAGGTGATGAGCAGATCGGTTCGTTTATCAAGGGTAAGCTTAGAGAGCTAGGTTTAGCAGCGCACCTAGCCTCTGGAATCGATCCTCTGCATACAAACGTTGGGTTTTTACTAGAGGGGATATTTAAATACGTAGAGAGTAGATCTTTTCTCGATTTTTCATGCCTTATAAGACATCCCTACATAACTAACTACTTAAACCTCAAGATCGAAACAGGAGCCGCTGATAGCGGTATTATTTTGGATGCTGTGGATTGCTATCAACAGATGCACCTCCAGGCATCTACTGATGGAAAGTTGCCGCATAATCCAGATAGGGAATCGTTGGCGATTAGAGCTATCACTGTGGTTGAGGAACTTCTGGCACCGTTGTTTAAACCACCAGCTTCGGCTGAAGAATGGGGATTGCGTATATTTGATGTACTGCAGAGTTTGGCCAGCTATCTGCGGAGAGATCCTCCAGTTGTGGTTAATCACATAAATAATCTAGTAAATCAATTCTCTAGTTGTACTCTTGAAAGTAGCTTGCGAGCGAGTGAGGCGCTTGGTCTTTTTATAGATCAATTCGAGGCGGGGGTAGAGATTGCTGATAAGGATGATGCCGGGGTCGAACTTCTTGGTTGGTTGGAATTGGCATTTGATGATTCTCCTGCACTGATTCTTACCGGTTTAGATGAGGAGGTGGTGCCGAGTGTCACCAATTCTGATTCATTTCTTCCTGACAGCCTGTCCAGGCATATCGGATTGCCGAGCAACTCCACAAGGTACGCTCGTGATGTAGCTCTCTTCACGATGATTATTCGTTCTAAGAGGCACCTGCGTGTTTTAAGTTTAAGACGCAACTTGAAGGGTGATGTAGTTCAACCTAGCAGGCTGTTATTGGCATGCGATCTTGATCAATTATCGAACAGAGTTGCTGCCCTGACAAAAGAAGGTACACGGTATGTTTTTCCGAGTGCGGAGAGTGGCATAAAGCGATCTTTCATAGCCCAAGCTCCAGCGCCACCTATCGAGCCGGTAGAGCGGATGAGTGTTACCGCATTCGCTTCTTACTTACGTTGTCCGTATAGATTTTATCTTGAGCGCGTAGCTCAAGTAGCCGCGATGCCACACGATGCAGTCGAGCTAGATCCTTTTGGCTTTGGTAATCTAGCGCATGAGGTGTTGTCATGGGCAGCAAAGGATGCCCGATTTAATTCATCCGATCGGGGGCTGATTGAAGCTCTGCTTGATGAGGGTTTGAAAAATTATAGTCGTCTCTTCTTCGGAAAGAATCCGCTGCCGGCTGTAAAGATTCAGATTGATCAATTACGTCAACGCTTTCTTAAGTATACATACTGGCATGTTTCACACAGGAGCAATGGTTGGAAAACGATCGATACCGAATTCAACATCGCGGAGCATGGGCTTACCTTAGAAATCAGCGATGCGGTTATGAATGTAAGTGGCCGTATCGACCGAATAGACCGCAACGAAGGCACTGGAGAATATCTGATCTTAGACTATAAGACGGGAGATAAGCCAAAAGCTAAGGGCGATATATGCACTCATAAGCGAATCGGAGATGGAGATGATACCAAAACGGTATGGAGTGATCTTCAGGCGCCGCTGTATATTTTTGCTGCTAAGAAGAGCTACGGAGAACAAGCTAATATTCGCTTCGGGTATATCAATATATCAGCATCTCCAGGGGATGACCTATGGAGAGAGGTCGAGCTCAGTAAAAACGAACTTGATGATGGATTTGAACAGGCGCGCGAAATCGCCCAACAGGTACACGATGGCATCTTTTGGCCACCTGCCAAAAGTTATCTGGTAGATCCCGAAACCGATTCGTATTGGAGATTGCTGACTGGAATGGCTCTGGCTGAGAATGACTTGGGAGAGCGAGAAAATGAGTGAGAGTAATGTACTAGCGCCCAGATTAGTTCGTGCGAGCGCTGGTACGGGCAAGACTTGGGATCTCTCATCACGATATATCGCTTTACTGGCTTTGGGAGAGACCCCTGATAAGATCTTAGCGACGACGTTTACACGTAAAGCGGCTGCTGAGATACGCGAGCGGATCTTTGGGCGGCTTGCCGATGCGGCGGCTAGCGCGGATGCGGCACGAGAGCTTGGTAAGGCGATCGGTAAGGTCGATTTTGATCAACAGCAGGCGCGCTGCTTGCTTGGACGGCTTGTAGAGAAGCAGCATCGTTTGCTAATTACCACCCTTGATGCGCTTTTTATCTCAATGGCTAAATCCTTTGCTCTGGAGCTCGCGCTGCCGATCAATTGGAGGATTGAATCAGACCAAGATGGCCTTAGATTGCGAGAATTGGCGATACAGGAACTCTTAAAGGGAGAGGATAATCGAGATATTTTAGATATAATCAGACTTATTAACGGTGGTGATTTAGCCCGCTCGGTTCACAAAGGAGTTGTAGATGCAGTTGAGAGGTTGTTTCGCTTCTATTTAGCAACTGACTCTAGTGCTTGGAATTGGGCCGCCCCGGGTCAAAATGAGCCGAAAATTACACTCAAAGAGGTCGACAAGTTGTTATCAGAGTATGGGGTGCGTGAGGCAGCCAAAGTAAAGCCGATGAAGCACCAGCTTAATTTGGCTGAGAATCTTAGAGCCATCGCAAGCTCTAACGATTGGAAGAAGTTTGGCGCATTAACGGTTGTGACGCGAGTTTTGAGTGGCGACTATGAATTTCATCGACAGCCACTTGATCCAACTATCGTCACTGTTGTTGAGACTCTTATAGGACATGCAACCAGATATTTTCGTCAGAGATTGTCCGATAAGTTGCAGGGAGCGCATCGAATACTCGAGCTCTATCAAGGTAAATATAGGGAGGCGCAACGTCGGCTCGGAATATTAACGTTTGATGATGTTAAACAGATTTTAGCATCCCACAGCTTAACCGGAAAGCTTGAGCCTTTATACTATCGTCTAGATTCTCGGATATGCCACCTGCTTCTTGATGAGTTCCAGGACACTTCGATGAACGAATGGCGCATCCTTGAGCCAGTCGCAGATGAGATCTTATCACGCCCGACAGAGCGTTCGTTTTTCTGTGTTGGTGATATGAAGCAGGCTATCTACGGGTGGAGAGGAGGGGTAGCGGAAATATTTGGCTCAATTGAGCGACGTTGGAGCCACTTAATTCCTGAGTCAAAGCACACAACGTATCGGTGTGCTCCGGCGATAGTTGAATTTGTTAATACACTCTTTAGCTCCGTCAATAAACTAGCTTGCCTCAAGGATCTACGAGAACCAGTAGCGCGCTGGGTAGAGCGATTTGAACCGCACTTTGCTGCCCAAACGGAGAAACAGGGCCAAGTTTCTCTGCATCAAATCGGTCATCAGGAAGATATTCCACATTATACGGTTAATCTTGTAAGTGAACTGCACGAGAAATACCCGGCTGCTTCAATCGGGGTTCTCGTTCGTAAAAATAAGACTGTAGCGGAGCTTTTAGCAAGCTTCTCTGAGACACACCCAGGCTTGGCTGTTAGTGAAGAGGGCTCAGTTAAGGTGACCGATTCGCCCTTAATTCGGGCGCTTATGTCGCTGCTCCGAGCGGTTGATAATCCCGGCGACTCGTTAGCTAATTTTCACGTTGAGCATAGCGGATTGCGCACGGCGTTAGATATTCCGTTTATTGCCAACGCGATTGATCCGAAGTGGCGCGAAGATATGCGCACGGGTCTTTTGTTAGATGGCTACGGCGTGTTTTTCAGTCGCTGGGCCAGAATCTTAGTGCCACAGAGTGGAGAGCTGGATCGTCAAAGACTTGAGCAGCTGGTTGATCAGGCGTATCTGTATGACGACAAGAGAACGCTAAGGATCGTTGATTTTGTTGCCTTTATCGAGAGGTCTACCGTTGAATTGCCCACCCATGCTCCGATACGGGTTATGTCGCTGCATAAATCCAAGGGGCTTGAATTTGATATCGTAGTGCTACCTGAGCTTGATGATAGTATCGAGGTTAAAAAGGATGAGGTTCTTTTTGAGCAGGAATCTCCGATTAGTCCGATCACTCGGGTAGCGCTTGGCTCGGGGACCCAGTTTGAGCGAGCTGTTATCCCAGAGCTGGATCGGCTGTGGAGGAAAAAGCTCTATGCGCTGGTTGCCGAGAGCTTAAGTCTGCTCTACGTGGGAGTAACTAGACCTCGTCAGATTTTACATCTAGTAGTTCCAGCTCCTAAGAAGGAGCCTAAGGCATCTGCGGCTGGTATTGTAATTGAGAGCTTGTCGAATGGCGAAGGCCAGCAAGTCTTATTTGGCGCTAGTGATGTTGTCATCGAGCAGCGAGCGCCCATAAAGCGCAGTGTGCGAACTTTTAACTCGCGGGTCAATTTTGTCAAAACTGAGGGCGAGCGGGGTTTAACCAGGGTCTCTCCGGCGCAACTTAAAGATAAGTTTCAGCTCTCAGATCCGCGAGTTTATAAAGTTGGACGGAATGCGCGGGAGCGCGGTACGGCGTTGCATCTTCTTTTTGAGCAGATTGGGTGGCTTGATGATTTTAATTTAGAAAGTCTCAAAACTGAAACCATCCTTGAATATCTTGGGACAGATACTGCCAGGACGATTATTGATGAATTTGCAGCGATGATCCGTAATCAGACTATTGTATCAGAGCTCTCAAAGGCTCGTTTTAGTAAGTATGATAGGGTGAATCTCTACCGTGAACAGAAATTCGCGGTTCAGCAAGATGATCGGATTGTATCGGGTGTAATCGACCGTCTAGTTGTTGGATATAGCGGCAGCAATCCTGTATGGGCAGAGATAATTGATTACAAGAGTGATAAGTTAGATAGTCCTAACTCGTTAGCGGAGCGTGTCGAGCTTTATCGAGAGCAGATAGCTCTCTACGCTTTAGGTGCGCGAGCTTTAATCGGCTGTGATCTCGGGATTGCGACTAAAATTATCTTTTTGGATGGGCCTGTGGTGGTGGATTGCTCTTAGGAAAGAGTGGAAAACCTAGGCAGATGAGGCAAAGATGTTTTTTGATAACAAAGTAAGCATTGCTCGCGGAATGTTACGGGAACAAATTGAGCGCGATGCTCCGCAGCGCGAGCTAGCGATCGCTACGTGGATGATAGCGGTCAGTATATTAAGCGCATTAATCTGCCTGGCTTTATACGAGAAAATTGGCCAACAGCTCTCTCTGTGCCTAGCCAGTATCCTTACTACGGTAGCGATTTACTATGTAGCCCTTTGTAGTTTGCTGCGGCGGAAGCTCTATCACCGTTTCATGGCGTGGATTAACGCATTGATTGAGGTATCGATTCCGTCGGTAATTTTTATTATCGATTGGACTATTCAAGGTCCTGAATTTGCCCTTACCGCTCCGGTTTTGACTATCTGGGGATCGCTTATCGCTGTAAATGGGCTGCGAATGAGCTCTGTTTTAGCGCTCTGTGCTGGGATGGTCGCTGCACTTGAATACGTTGGTCTCTATGCCGTGTTGGCATTTCCAATGTTGCCTGCCGATACGATGGAAACACTTAAACCTGCGATGATTGCAACGAGGGCCTTTCTCTTAATCTGCGCAGGTATCATAACAGCTATCTTTGCGCGCCACTTTCTTCGTAAAGCTGAGGAGGCTCTAGGTGCGGTTAGAGAGCGTGATTGGATGGGCAAGTATCTTATCCATGATCGTATCGGAGTCGGGGGTATGGCCGAGGTTTTTAGTGCAACATATGCGCCTGAGGGGGGTTTTGAGAAGCGTGTTGCGCTCAAGCGAGTTTTACCGAAACTGGCTAAAGACCCAAAGTTTAGGGCGATGTTTCGGGGAGAGGCCGAGCTCGGTTCTTGGTTGGCGCACCCGAATATAGTACAGATTCTCGACCTTGGCTCTCATAATGACAGCCTCTATTTGGCTATGGAGTTTATCGATGGGGTTACCCTTAAGAGATTATTAGACGCACATCCAAATGGACTGCCTCCAGAACAGGTGGCATACATAGCTCTGTGTCTGGCTAAGGCGCTTGAATACACTCACAACTTCAAGCGACAGGGTAAGATGCTTGGTTTAGTTCACCAAGATGTTAATCCCACTAATATACTCTTATCGAGACAAGCTGAGGTTAAGCTCTCGGATTTCGGCATTGTAAGAGCGATAGACGGTGTGGAAAGCTTGGAAAGCCAGAGTGATATTACAGGTAAGCTAGCCTATTTGGCGCCAGAGCAGGTAACAGGAGGGGAAGTTGATGGAAGAACCGATCTGTTTTCACTTGGCCTTACCTTGCATGAGTGTCTGACGGGAAGGGCGGTATTTGATTTCAGTGCGCAGCCAGGTAATGAATCCGCCTCGAGTGTTAACGCAGTTATGGCGATCTGCCTTGTGGTTGAGGAGCCTATCTGTAATCCCCGTACCATTAAACCAGATATTCCTGATGAGCTAGCAGATATAATCATGAAATTAACCGAGCGTGATTTGCAAAAACGCTATGCGAACGCTGGGTTGGTGATAGCCGACCTGCAGCAACTACCTCCAAGCTGCGCAGCATCGCCAGCGAGCGAGTCTATGCTCGCTAGGTATGTGCAGGAAGTGGTGTAGTTCAGAGCGAATCTTAACGAACACAGCGCCTTTGTTGGTTGCAAAACTACGGCCAGAACTCCGGCAAACCTCTGAGCGGCTGTCCAAGCGCATCGTTTGGTACTACGCGAGTAGTAGTCTCGGTAACGGTTTTATTGTCGCCAAGGTATGCTCCTAGAGGATTAGGGCGGTCGTAGGTTGATGTGACGACGCTATAGCCTGTGCTCCAGCCAGCACTGTTCCTCTCACTACCCATGAATCCGCCTCTGACTGGGTTTCCTAGAGCATCATTAGGAACGATCTGAGTAGTAGTTTCTTGAACTGTATCGCTGCCTCCCCAGCCTCGACCAAAGATATTCGGGCGTTCGCTAGTTGTGGTGATAGCGCTGTAGCCTGTGTCCCAGCCCAGTGAGTTTCTACTCCCCTCTGGAGCTAGAACGCGAGGATTTACTGGAACAACGGTCACGACTCCAGATGATCCGGTGCCAAAGCGTGATGTTTGCGCTGTGGCGACCGTGGGGATGGTGATAAGTATGGCGGCGCTGACCAGATGAAAAGCCACGAGTGAAATTGATTTTGATTTAGTAGCAGAGGACGAGAGGCGCGTTTCCATAGCAGCTCCTGGTAGGTGAAATGGTTTACAGAACTCAGTATCGCTTGTTAGTCCAGGGGAATTCAACACGTGTATCACTGGATGAGTTAGGGGGGGCGAGGCAAAACCTTGCTTACGCGAGTTTTTGCTCGGTAGCGGCGCTAATCGCGCCGTTTAGGGTCTGAAATGGCGATGTTTGACCCGCTACCGCGAGAGCTATTTCTCAAGCATACTAGTATAATAACTACTCACTCCTGCCGCGAAAGCGGATCGTGAGTTGCGCTTCCGAGTTTTCGCGATGGAAAAAAATACTCAGTGTATCCACAAACAAATCAGGGTAAGCTAGAGCGCTTTATTAAAGTGAAGGGAACTATGGAGAGCTCAACATTCTTAAAACGTGCACTGCTGCTGCAGGCTGAATTGCAACGTAAGACGTATCCAAACGCGTCGTCTTTTGCTGAGTTGTGTGGTTGTTCGCGCAGTACAGCGATGCGCACAATTGATCGGCTGAGATATGAGTTCGGAGTTCCGATTGAGTACGACGAATCACAGCGAGGGTACTATCTCTCTAATCCATCCTTCTCGTTCGCATCTCTGCCACCGGGGCGTGATGAGTTGGTGGTGATGATCCTACTAAGCGAGCTCTTGTCGATGATCGATGATTCATCTCTTCAGGGCGCACTCTCAAGCTTGTGGGCGCGCATAACAAATGGGCGCTCTGATCTCGCTGTAGATTTAGAGCAGTTAAGATCTCGCTTCTCGTCAGATTCAACGTCGATTGCAAAACTGGCCGACACGGACTTGCTTCACCTACTGTATCTTTGCCACGTAGGTCAGCCGGTATCGCTGGACTATCGGTCTCCGTGGCGGCACGATGCAGATAAAGAGTATATTGGGTTGTTTCAGCGTTTACACTATCAGGATGGGATCCTGTACGCGATGTTTGATGAATATAGTGGGCGCCAACTTGTGTTTAATGTTTCGTTTATCAAGGAGATTCGGGAAATACCAGTTTTGCCGGTTTGTCCAGAGGCGAGGCGCACTTCAGAGTCAGTAAAGCCGTATTGGCTTGAGGGGTTTGGTGTCTGGTCGGGGGCCAAGCCTGAGACTATTGAGATTACGATAGCACCTCCAGCATCGCGTTACTTTGCCGCGCAGTCATGGCACCCTGACCAGGAGGATATTTGGGATGGAGAGAATCTTATTCGACGCTTTCCGGGGATTCCATCGCCTGAGCTTAATCGACGTATTTTAAGCCTAGGGCGCTTTGTTGTATCAGTAAAGCCTGCAGAGCTTGCGCTCCAATTGCAAGCGGATGTCGAGCAGTTAAAGAAGTTAGTGAATCTGTAACACTTTAGCACTTTGCCAAAATCCACATTGAGGGCTGGACTCTGGCCAGCCGCGTATGCACCCGCGAGGATCATCAGCGATTCCAACGGAGCGAGCCAGGATTTACGTCCTAGCTAGAGCCTTAAGACCCGCGACCTGGAGGGCTGGACTCTGGCCAGCCGCGTTCGTACCCGCGAGGATCGTTGGTGATTCTAATGCAGCACGCAAAGAGTTGTGCCCCTTCGAGGCTGGCGTTTTTAAGATGATTTTGGCAAAGAGCTAAAGAGTTACCTCTTCTTTTTTAGCTGGCTTGTAAGCTGGTACATCGGCTGGGCTTAGTATGTGGAATGGCCATCTTGAAGTTCCTTAAAGGGAGTACGGTGTTAGACATCTAGCTCTTTCACGCCTTAAAAAGTGTCTGTTCCTCACGAGTTATCCACAGGGGGCTTTGATTTAGGATCCCTTCGCTTCGCCCCCTATGGATAACTCGTAACACTTTAGCAGTCTGCCAAAAACGTGCACCTGCACGTGCTCGTGCAC
>JBBALZ010000074.1:0-14595 GCA_040402735.1 Bdellovibrionota bacterium | reverse complement strand
CCCCTATGGATAACTCTACTCTTGGCTCTGTCTTTGGGCTCTGTCTTTGGGCTTTGGGACCTTAAGTGAAACGAGCACATCGAGATACTTTCCTAGTCCCCTTGGGCTCTATACTCGGTAACCTCCGATGATACAGTGATCTCGATGACTTGCCGCACATCATCTTCGCATCACCTATAGCATTTCCCTTTAGGCAACGTCCTGCGATCGATCAAAAGCGGTGTGATGTGATCTGGATTTGATACGCGCTCTATTGTACTACCTTCGTGTCCCAGCTGTCCGCCCGTTTTGCGCTGATCTAGATATCCCTAAAATGAGGCGCTAAAAAAATACTTGTAACTACTCGGTACAAAGTGCTGAGTAGTTACAAAAATTTCTAATGGTCTTCTAACACTCCCGAGAGAGGTTAGATTTTTCACCGTACTACTATGCAAATATGAATGAACAAGCTGCTCAGACTACTCCCCCTCACACAGATGAGATTTTCCGCCAGCGCCTTCTACAGGTGGCGAACGCCGACTACAAAAGTTTTGCTGAACAAACTATTATTCCGTCCGGGACAGATCCAGAAAGGGCGCTCGTCGCTTTTGCTGTGCAGCGCACCGAACATGCGCTTGACTTAACTCGCCTTATCAACTTACTTAGATATCAATTTAACCAAGGGGATAACAGCGTCGCCCTGGGGCAGTAGATTGAAAAGATAGAGAGCAATGTATCTGCCGCGTGTCTGTTGATGCAGCATCAACCTACCAAACCAGCACTCCAGCAACTATTCTTTGAGGGATTTGAGTCTCTATTCGCGGCAACCATCAACATGATTGCGACATGCGAGGCGAGCGAAATTCACTCACAGCCATTACCTACCACTTTAGCAAACAGGTTATGCTCGGGCATCCTCCGCGTCTTCTACGCACACGCACCCGAGCACCAGAGAGACGCGGCCATCCAACGCGGCGTAATTGACTTCATGAGGGACTATAGTGGCTCGGGCGAGGATCTTGTTACTGCTTTTACAAAAATTGCGGCCTGTGTCGCCAAGATTGCTCCTCAACTCGGCGAAACTTGGGTTAGCACTCAGGTGGCGATACCTCTTGCGACCAAAACAGTAGAATTAGGGCTCACAGCAGGCGCCTGGGGCGAGGTAGTGAGGACTCTCGGACTTGAAGAGCAGGGCGCTTTGGCAGCTCTACATAGGGCGTGGAGCAGTGACACTCTTACTATGCTGACAAGCAAGTCCGTTACCGAGCTCAAGAAGTATGTCTACCGCAATCGCTTGAAAGTCCTGCTAGAGCTCAATCAAGAAGAAAGAATCAGTGCTGCCGCTGAACTACTCATATGAATTAATCTTCCCGCCTCCAAAGGTCCGCTCAAGCGCCTCAGCTATCGAACAGGATGGCTCGTAGCCCAAGTCGCGACGCGCGGCAGCGATCGAAAAATAGTGGTGCGTGGCCATCTCTGATACGAGAAAACGTGTGAGTAGTGGAGTGTATGTAATCCCCAGGAAATTCAAGGCGCGTGCCAGACCCTCCATGACAACAGCAAGTCCATGCGCAACGCCTACGGGGATAGATCGTGACACTGGTGGTAAATTATTTCGGACGAGCACCTCATCGATCCAGCTCCACATCTTTACTGGCTCACCTTGGCTGATAAAATACGCCTTACCGAGGCACTTAGGCTCTGCTGACTGCAGCGCCTCCATCCCCAAAATATGAGCCGACACGCAATCATCGATGTATGAGAGGTCAATTAAATTACTCCCATCGCCAATTCTAGTAAGACGCCCGGCGCGGGCGCGCTCTAGGATAGTCGGAACCAGATTCGTATCACCCGGCCCCCAGATAAGATGTGGTCGCAGCGCCACTGTACGTAAGGATTTCGCATCACAAGCTGCAAGGACCTCGCGCTCTGCAATCGCTTTTGTCTCAGGATAATAAGCGTGAGCGTGGCGTGCTGGATACGGATAGCTCTCGTCGATCCCTTCTAGATTCTTACCATCGTGAATCACACTTGGAGAGCTTGTGTAAACTAAGTTACTCACCCCTGCGCGCTTGCACGCCCAGATAATGTTCCGCGTCCCAACGACATTTGTACTAAAGAAATCGCCGTACCGGCCCCACATATCAACCTTGGCAGCTGTATGAAAAACTCCCGTAGCTCCCTGTAAGACATCTGCCCACTGCGATGGGTCAGATGATATATCAACTCGTCGAGCCTCTATTCCTAGCTGTTGCAGCTCGGGATACTCGCCCCGCGCTAGACTTACCACCTGGCATCCTCGGCGCACTAATTCCTGACCAAGAGCTTTGCCTACAAAGCCGCCCCCACCGGTAATAACGTAACGCTTTGACATAGCCTATGCAGCCTGCTGTTGCTCACTGATCAACCGCTCTGCCCACTCCTGGAGCTGCTCGCGAAAGATCTTGGCGTTGTGTCGGGCATCAACCGGAAACGATCGATGAAAAAAGAATGTTGTAATACTCGCTGTTAAAGGGCTCTGTAGCGCCAACTCTCGAAGCTCCTTCCTAAAAAGCTCCTCTTGAGCCTGAGTCTCCGGCCAGAACTCAGGCAGCGGCTCAACTACAAGAGCTGGCTCTTTACCAGCTTTAACTCCTACCAGCGCTGTGCGTCGAACCTTCGCTAGTTGATTAAAGATCTCTTCAATTGGAACGCTATGGAAAGCGCGTTCGGCGGTGTAGACTGAGTGTGATTTGCGGCCACAATAGTAGAGGTTGCCCTCACCATCGAGGTATCCCAAGTCTCCCATTCTGTGCCAAAAGCCACGGTCAGGGTCGAGTATCTTACCGAGCCGATTGGCATCTGGGCGATTGAGATATTCTGGGCTGCAGTTCTCACCAGACACGATCACCTCACCTATCTCTCCAACTGGCAGCGGCGTTGTATCACCTATCTGCTCTATGGCATCAAGCGAGCTTTTGATAACTCGCACCTCCACCCCCGGCACGGGCGCTCCGACCTGCGTACCATGCTCGCCTGATGCAGCCCGTGCCCTGGTGGAGCTTGCCAGCTGCGGCGCCGAAATATAGGTTACTGGCAGAGCCTCTGTGGCTCCGTAGGGTGTTGAAACCAGCGCGTTTGGCAAAACTCCCTGCACTCGTGCAAGAGTTGCGGCCGGCACGGCCGCTCCTGCCATAAACACTCTGCGCATCGTTGGTAAGGTGGTTCCGATCCTGAATGTATAGTCAGCAATCTTGTTCCACAAAGTAGGCGAGCCAAACGAGCTATCAATCGAAAGGTCATGCACCAATTTAACAACCTGCGCCGGATCGAGCGCCAATGGTTTACCGGTTGGCATCGAAGGAAACACGCTTGCCACTCCAAGAGCTACGTTAAAAAGCGAGAATATCGGCAGTAGGGTAAGATCTCTAGCTCCTACATGTTGGCCTAGAACATCACGGATAAGTTTAAGCTCTGCGGCGAGCATCTCGTTTGTGAATACGACTCCTTTTGGAGTTCCTGTAGCCCCCGAAGTAAAGGCTATCATCGCCGCGTTGTTAGCTTTAAGGCTACCATCACTCTGGAGCACTGGGAGTGGCACAGGGGCGATAGGCGCATTAGCAAACCGCTTAAAGTGTCCGAGCGACTTGCCACGTGAGAAGGCCCACTCAGCGGCTGTTACGTAAAACTTGAGTCTGTGGAACAGTGGTCGCTTTAAGTGTCGTAGAATATGCGCCTTTGGCGACCCGATAAAAGCGTGCGGTTGAGCATCTTGAATACATTTTGTAAGCCGCTCAAGCCCGATCCCCGGATCAACAAACACCGCAGTAGCGCCGCGTCCGGCGATAGCTACACTGAGCGCTAAAAAATCTGCGCCCGGTGTGACCAACATTAACACTCGGTCGCCTGGAGCCAGCCCAGCATCGGCTAATCCACGCTGATACTGATTGACGAGCTTACCAAGCTCCCCGTAGGTTGTGTGCGCATAGTGCAAAGCGCTGCCGTTAATCGGATCACGAACCCAGCGGGGAGTAATTACCGCGGAGAGAGTCGGTTGCTCTTCTGCCAAACGCATCACCTGATCATAGATCACATGAATACTGCCTTCTTCACGCACTGTCTTTGCTGGCATAGCCTCACTGCGATCAGGTATAGGCTTAGAGAAAAACTCCTTAATCGCCGGAATAGCCACCTGTGGCGCATCATCAAGAACCAGATGCGAAGCATCGCCTATCTCAAGGATATCAGCCTGCGGAAAGTGCGCTGCAACTTTGCTCAGCATCTCACGATGGAAGCACGGATCGCGCAGCCCCCAGATAATCTTTACCGGCTTACGGGCCAGAGCAGGTAACCCAGCTGCGATCTCGCCCATCTGCGAATACGTAGGATGATCCGTATCAAAAGGGATATCATCGACAAAGTCCCAGATAGCATCGCGCTGCCTACGGCTGGTGTATGGCGCAAGGTAACCCTCTTTCACATCGGGGGTAAGCTTTTTGTAAGCGCCCATTGATGTCGTGAGTTTAACAAATGTGGCGGTGTGTCGAGTAAGAGCCTTACCAATAACAGGCAGAGCAGCAAGTTTGATTATCGGTGGCAAGCTCTCGGTTTCCGTTAGCGTCGTATTGAGATACACGATACGCTCAACGGCGTCGAGCCTACGGAGCATAAAGCCCGTTCCTAGCGGCCCGCCCCAATCGTGCATCAGCATAGAGAACTTGGTGAGCCGTAGGGCGTCGACAAACTCCTCAAGTTGATTGATGCGATCAATCGCCTTAAAGCGCACCCCTGGGGTTCTGTCAGAGAGTCCGCATCCCAGAAAATCAGGAGCTATTACACGGAACGAATCGCGTAGCTCACGGATAACGTTACGGTACAGAAAGCACCAGGTGGGGTTTCCATGTAGGCACAACACAACCGGCCCCGTGCCCTCATCTATGTAATGCATGCGGTAACCGCCAACAGATACAAAACGCGACTGAAATGGCAGCAGCTGTGGCGATATGAGCGAGCCGTGAGATCCCTTTACCACCGATCCCTCCGTTACCACTCGATACCTAGAAACAGAGAATTCAAACCTGAGCCGAATCCAGTGAGAACGATCTTGTCATTCTTCTGAATATTTCTCTCGTCTATACCTACTGCAAACGCGGTAGGTAGCGCCGCTGAGACCAGATTTCCGCGAGTCGGGTAGATAATAAACTCTTTTGTATGGTCGAGCCCTAATGTGTTGTAGAACGCCTCGTTTACCTGTCTGCCGACCTGATGACAAAATACGTGATCAACATCCTGCTTGGTCCAGCCAATAACCTCCGAAGCATCGCTCCAGGTCTGCTTACCAAGCACCGCTGCTGCTGCCATTAACCTTGAAGAGTCAGTTTCCATTACAGGACCAAGTGGCGGGCCATCAACAAGATGATAATCTACATTACCCACGCATAGATCGCAGTGCTGAGTTGCAGACCTCGTTGCTCCTCCTAAAATGCGGTGCTTGTTTTTAGAGATGCTCTCGTGACACAGCACGTAAGCAACTGCGCCGGAACCGATAGTAAAAGTCGGAAGCATTCGCAAAAGCTGATCTCGAGATAAGCTTTTTCCTTCAAGTACGCTCTTAAATGTATTTTCTACGATCACACGGGTGTGCTCTGCAGACACGACCACTCCAGCTTTAACCAGACCACTCTCAATCAGATTCCCCAAAAAGAGGATGCCGTCCATAAATCCCAAGCAAGCGTTACTTAGGTCAAGAGCGATTGAATCTTCGGGCATCTCCAAGTTGCGATGAATGATACACCCAGTTGCTGGCTCAAAGTAATCACGGGTGACTGCGCAGCTTACCAGCGCTCGCATATCCTGCATCCCAAACCCGGCCTGCTCTACCGCCTTTTTTACTACCTCGGTTCCAAGAGCGCTTGGACGTTCTGAGAGATCCCAAAAGCGACGCTCTGCTATCCCGGTCAATCGCTCAAGGGTTCCAAAGGGAAGCCCGAGCTCTTTGTAAATCTCAGCCAACCTATCTTCGATCTCAGCAGAGGTGAGTAACTGAGGCGGGATAGTTATAGCACACGACTCAAGGCACACATTTTTAAAACGAAACGCTACCATAGACTAACTTCTCCTTTCCTTAACTCTGCTCTCCTGGCTACTCTCCTCGCTGCTCTTTGCTAGCTGCTCTCTTTCTCTGTATCTCTTCTAAGACTTCACCAATTAGACCTCCCGCATCAAGCCCATTATCTCTGAAACCTAACTCTGTTCTGGCCTTATGCGGGCTAGGAAATTTAAGCGTGCGCACGCAGTTGTAGAAGCACCGATACCAGGAGTGGAGATACCACATCCGGCTATTCTGTACAAATGGCCGAGCTTGGTAGTAGCGCATCGCAATTCTCCCGCTATCTACTCAAAAGAGCTGGCATTTCTGATAAGGATACAAATGCGCGGCCAGGTGTCGTTAAACTCATTGAATACACTACATTCCGCGCATTTTTGGCCTCATTTAAGAAGAGAGAATTCCAAAGCCATGGCTTGGTAGTAGCGCATCGCAATTCTTCCGCTATCTACTTGAAAGAGCAGGCATTTCCGCGCATTTTTGGCTTCACTGAAGAAGCTAGAATTGTGACGCCCTAACCCAACAAGAATATAGCTTCCTCACCACCATACCCCTTTGGTATTCTATAGGGAGGTTTTATCTTCAGAGGGATTTTGCCATGGTTAAGCTTCTTTGCCAGACAGTGCGTCTGCTAGCCTTTATTATTTTTGTAATCAACCTAGTTAGAATACAATCTTCCGAAGCGGCCCCTTCACAACGTGGATTTCAGATACCCCTTGAATCGATCTCCGCAGAGTCTCTCGACGATATCAAGAACAACTGGAAAGCCAACATCCTTAGGATCCAGATCGGCAACAACCTAAAAATGGACACCGCTACTGGAGCAGACTACGATGCTATGCTTGAAGAGCGCTTTACACTACTGGATCAAAAACTACCTTTAATCGCTGAGCGCGGGCTTAAAATTATCTTCTGTCTACACTCTCCGCCAGGAGGACTTCTCACCCGTGAACCCCCCTCGCACTATCGGATGTACTCGGAACCGGCACTGCAAGAAGAGTACATTAGCAAGTGGAAACAGATCATGGCTCGCTATGGCTCGCATCCGGCGATCTATGCATTTGACATTGAAAACGAACCAGCTATGCGCAAATCGCTAGTAGCCAGTGGCGCGCGCACTTGGAATCAACTCGTTGTTGACGTTATAGCGGCGATTCGACAAACCCATCCTACCGTCTTACTAATCGTAAAATCGCTATACGGAGACCCTTCAAAGTTATCCTCACTTCCAGCGATAAATGATTCCAACATTATCTATGCTTACAATTCGTATATCTACAATAATTATCAACACAGCGGGATAAACTCAGCTCCATTCTCAATTGACCGCCCCTCGGACACCGCGATCGTGCAGAACTTGCGACGTCGCATAAGCCCATTCTTCTTTAATCAATACACACGCGCCCAAAGAAAGCAGATACCAGCCTCTGAATTTCCGCCGAAACTTATTGTGGGCGAGGTGGCAGTATCTGCTTGCGCTCGCGAATCGGGAACCTTTCTCTCTGGATTACTGGCCGCGCTTGAAACAAACGACTCTGCGATATCATTACGCAAGCGCAATCGCGCTCTTAGCAGCTGGCGCAAAGCCCGACGGCGAGGTCGTAAGATGCCAAAACCGGTGTTCACAGCGGTCGACTTCGCTCTTGATCTTCAACATACAGGATACACCATCCACGCTTACGGCGAGTCTCAGTTTTGGGATCCGCGAGTATCGTGCGATCCCTCTGGGACTCTTACTCAGTCCACATCAGAAACCGATCGAACCATCGTGACTAAGGGCTTTATGAGCAGAAACTAATTTTGAGATCGTTTCTAATACTCGCCATCGTCGTGGCAACTTCCCTTAGCGCATGCCTGGTCGATAGCGCACCCAACGGTCGCATCGTGATCAAAAATGACTCTCAGGATCGAAGCTACAATACTATCACCGTCTCGGGGGGTGGTGCCTATGCTTCGCTACGCCCAGGCGAGAAGCTCTTGCTACCTGCTGGCACTAAAACATTTTCTGTTGAACGACGATACAAGGACTATACGCGCTCATACTCAGTTTTATGCCCACCGATTAATGGAAGGGGAATCGTGATAAAACTTATCGATATACATGTAAACAGAATAGCCGGTGGTTGCGTTACTACTCACGCCTCTAAGGATTAACTTAGTTAAAGCGTTACTATTCACCCTGGTCCATTTGTTTTACGTTAGCCCCTTATTAAGGGGCGGATTTGCGGAGCAAATCCGGGTTAAAGGAAAAATAACTATTCACCCGGATAGCGCATCCCCGATTAGGGGATGACAAGAAAGAAAGCCCGCCAAGTATGCCTCTTTTGGGCAAGTCTTTCGGCCATCAACTTGATACTCCAGTGAACCTAAATTCGGCAGTTAAGGAGGATGAAAATGGTGCAGGTACTCAAAAGCACGAAGGATTTTGAATTTTTCGGAGGCTTAAACCCTGGCACCGTCAGGGTGAGCACCGAAAATTCAAAAGCCACAGTGATTTTGAGTAGATGCGCCATTTTCAGACCCGCAACTGCCGAATTTAGGGTGAATAGTTACGTTAAAGCGGATACCCATTTACCAACTGGCGACGGCGAACGAGAGAGAAGCAAACCCCATACACATACCCACCGTTTGTTAATTCAAATGTGACCCTACCACCCGTGAGCAATCTGCCCAGACGCGCTAACGAAAGTGCGCGCCCTCTGTGGTACACGTACTTTACTATAGGGATATTGCGACGATAGGTGACGCGCCCCCTTGCTCGTCGGATGATATTTATAGACTCACCACCGAATTGAATCGTTCCCATAAGCACTATCGGCTCTCCGCGGTAAACCCCCTCGGCAACAGGTTTGATTGAGGCTATCTGGGGGCCGCTATATCGATACTCTTTGGCAGCGACGCGCAGCTTAAAACCTTGCGAGAAGTAGCTAGGCGCCACTTCGTTTACTATAAACCTAATCCTTGAGATGTACCGATAACTGTTGCCTGGCAAACATGCATCTTTGTGTAGCTGGTACAGGAGCTGCACACCGCTAGTCGAATTGTTGCTATCGATAAAAAAACGCCCGGCATTGTAAGCACTACTATTTTCAAGCCCTAATAAAGTAGCGGGTTCTACAGCCAGTTCACTAGTTAGCGCATCTGGATACAAAGAGACGCCCACAGGGAGCCGTACACCATCAATTACCACCTGCGTTCCTGGCGGCCCTTCAACCAACAAACTCACCGCATGAGACGAATTACCAGGGGAATAAAAATAGACCTCTGGAATACTAGTAGTAGGGTCAAAGCTGGCTTCATCAGCGCCGCCAAGAGATATCTCATAGAGCTCGCCTAAAGGTGCAATCTCAAAAGGCTCTAGCGCGCAAGCGCACAGAGGCTCGACAAAGCCGATAGCAACGAGCCAAATAAGCTCTAATAGTGGGCGGATCTTTCTCATGGTTTTAAGAATAATCGTAGAAATTCCGAATAAGTTGCGTACCATCGCGATAAGTTGCGCCTGTATCCGAACATATAGCGCTGCCCTAATCCGCAATAAGAGAGCGATGGCAGATTAGCCTAGCCAGCTATATACTAAACATTCACAAAAAACTTACCCCCCCTCTTAACTGTAAGATCCTAGCTCTTATAGTTTGAAATAGCATCTTGGCCAGCACTCGCTTAGGCACTCTACACCTTTGAATATACATACTATTTGAACATTTCGCGGAATTTTAGCTAACACACGAATAGCCAATGATCTGTGCTTTTACGCGCCTCTCTTAATATTGAGTAACTCGTAAAATCGTTTATATTTGCGAGCTTCTAATTAACTACTCAAACGAGGTTAATTAGAACAAGCACAATGTAACAAGAGATTTTGGAAGTGATTGTATGATCGCAGTTAGAACTGTTTTTGGACAGAACGTTGGTCGTTTAAAGTTCTGTATCGTTGTTGCCTTAATCTTTTCTGCTCTCAGCTTAGAGAGCTTTGCGCAAAGCACTCAGTGCTCTGATGGAATCGACAACGATGGTGACGGCAAGATCGATGCTCTTGTTCTCCTGCCATCGCAAAACGATAAGTCGATAACCTTTGGCCCGGCCAATCGCGAATCCACTAACTTTGTTACCAGCATCACTCAAGTTATCAGCCAGAAAAAATTCAAGTTCTCTCTGAAGCCCTACATCAACGGCCAAGCATCGGCGGTTTTACGCTCAGAGGCGAGCTACTGGACTAACACTGGATCTGACAATCCAACCGGCACTCAGAACGTAGACACCTTACAGCAGCTCTGTCGCATCATCGGGTACAGAGACTACGTGTCATCAACCTGTCGCGACGGAGAGCGAAGCGGTCGTTACCCTAACGGAAAGTGTAACTTTCACACTACCGGTGATAACGGCATGTGGCGCTATTCATCTGGCGATTTTCGAGCCGAGTCTCCTGGCCCCAAATACTTAAGGACCTGGGTAACCTCTATCACCTGTCGAAACCTCTTACCAGCCTGTAGCGATGGTTGGGATAACGATGGAGACGGTTTAATCGATACTGCTGATACAGGGTGTGCCTCACCAAACGACAACAGCGAAGTAGCTCACGACCCTACCTGCGTAAGCCCAGAGTCGGCCTTCGAGAGTGAGCAGTGTCGTGATAATTTAGATAATGATAACGATGGACTTATTGACCGTAACGACCCAGGTTGCTGGACAGATCCTCGCGACCCGAACACTTACGACCCAGCAAGGAGTAGTGAAGCCGCCGCCACAACTCAGTGCCAGGACCTAGCAGACAACGACGCAGATGGGGCGGTTGATTTCCCTAATGACTTTAGCTGTGCAAGCAAGCTTGATAATGATGAAACACTACCTAAATCACAGTGCCAAGATGGCATCGATAACGACCAAGATGGATTAACCGATCTAGACGATCCAGACTGCTCTAATAACCAAGATAATATCGAGAGTGGCTCAAAGCCTCAGTGCGGCGATGCTTTCGACAACGACCTTGATGGAGCAACTGACTTTCCAGCTGATTTTAGCTGCTCAAGCAAGATTGACAACGACGAGACACTACCGAAGTCACAGTGTCAGGACGGCAGCGACAACGATCAGGATGGACTGACCGATCTAGCCGATCCAGATTGCGAAAATACTCAAGACAACATTGAAAGCGGAACAAAACCGCAGTGTAACGATAAGTTCGATAACGACAAGGATGGTGCAATCGACTATCCAGCAGACTTTAGCTGCGAAAGCGCTATTGATGACAACGAGAGCTGGCCGAAATCACAATGCCAAGACGGTATTGATAACGATAGCGACGGCTTGACTGACCTAGATGATCCAGACTGCTCAAGCAGCCAGGACAACATCGAGAGCGGTAGCAAGCCTCAGTGTAACGACGCAGCAGATAACGATAAAGATGGTGCTATCGACTTCCCTAATGACTTTAGCTGCGCAAGTACTATCGATAACAACGAGTCACTACCTCAGTCGCAGTGCCAAGACGGCATTGATAACGATAGCGACGACTTGACTGACCTAGACGATCCAGACTGTTCAAACGGCCAGGACAACACCGAGAGCGGTAGCAAGCCTCAGTGTAACGACAGCTCTGACAACGATAGCGATGGTGCTATCGACTTCCCTAATGACTTTAGTTGCGCAAGTACTATCGATAACAACGAGTCTCTACCTAAGTCACAGTGCCAAGACGGCATTGATAACGATAGCGACGACTTGACTGACCTAGCTGATCCAGACTGCTCAAGCAGCCAAGACAACACCGAGAGCGGTAGCAAGCCTCAGTGTAACGACAGCTCTGACAACGATAGCGATGGTGCTATCGACTTCCCTAATGACTTTAGTTGCGCAAGTACTATCGATAACAACGAGTCTCTACCTCAGTCGCAGTGCCAAGACGGCATTGATAACGATAGCGACGACTTGACTGACCTAGACGATCCAGACTGCTCAAACAGCCAGGATAACACCGAAAGCGGTAGCAAGCCTCAGTGTAACGACGCAGCCGATAACGATAAAGATGGTGCTATCGACTTCCCTAATGACTTTAGCTGCGCAAGTACTATCGATAACAACGAGTCACTACCTCAGTCGCAGTGCCAAGACGGCATTGATAACGATAGCGACGACTTGACTGACCTAGACGATCCAGACTGTTCAAACGGCCAGGACAACACCGAGAGCGGTAGCAAGCCTCAGTGTAACGACAGCTCTGACAACGATAGCGATGGTGCTATCGACTTCCCTAACGACTTTAGTTGCGCAAACTCTACTGACAACGACGAGTCTCTACCTAAGTCACAGTGCCAAGACGGCATTGATAACGATAGCGACGACTTGACTGACCTAGCTGATCCAGACTGCTCAAGCAGCCAAGACAACACCGAGAGCGGTAGCAAGCCTCAGTGTAACGACAGCTCTGACAACGATAGCGATGGTGCTATCGACTTCCCGAATGACTTTAGCTGCGCAAACTCTACCGATAACGACGAGTCTCTACCTAAGTCCCAGTGCCAAGACGGTGTTGATAACGATAGCGACGGTTTGACTGACCTCGACGATCCAGACTGTTCAAATGGCCAGGACAACACCGAGAGCGGTAGCAAGCCTCAGTGTAACGACGCAGCCGATAACGATAAAGATGGCGCTATCGACTTCCCTAACGACTTTAGCTGCGCAAACTCTACTGACAACGACGAGTCTCTACCTAAGTCACAGTGCCAAGACGGTGTTGATAACGATAGCGACGGCTTGACTGACCTAGATGACCAGGACTGCGAAAGCAATCAAGACAACACCGAGGGTGGCACAAAACCTCAGTGTAGCGATGGAACAGATAACGACGGCGACAGCGTGAGCGATAAGACCGATCCAGGTTGCTGGAAGGATGTGACTAATTCAGCAACTTACGATCCAACCGACAACGACGAATCTAACGCCACTACCCAGTGCCAAGATACGAATGATAACGATAGCGATAGCCTAATTGATTCAAAAGATCCCGGATGTTGGACTAAACTAGGAGATCCTTCATCGTACGATAAGACCCGCAACAGCGAATTAGGTGGCGCTCAGTGCGCAGACGGAATCGATAACGAAGGTGACGGCGTTGCCGATGAAAAGGACCCTGGGTGTTGGAAGACACCAGGCGATCCAAGCAGCTACGATCCAAACCTTAACGATGAGGCTTCGGCAACTACTCAGTGCCAAGATAATCTCGACAACGACACAGATAGCCTTATCGACACTAACGATCCGGGTTGCTGGGTTGATCCAAAGGACTCCAAGACCTACGACCGAACCGATAACAGCGAATCGGATACGAAGTCTCAGTGCTCTGATGGCATAGATAACGATAACGATAACGCAGTCGATCTAGCAGATCCAGGGTGTAGCGATGCTAACGATAACGATGAGAGCGATGAAGCATCTCTTCTAACTATCGGAACCGAGTGCGTGACGGTCAATACAGATAAGTCGACCACTGCATACTTCAGCTACAACAATACGTCGAACTCAGAGCTCTCTTTCTCGACCAATGCTGAAACGGGTACGCTCAACGAGTATGTTGCTGGCACAACTACCTCCAAGCCACCAACGACCTTTAAAGTTGGCACGAGCAAGGGAAGCGTCGCGGTAAACTTTACTGGCACTGCTCTGACCTGGGTGGTACGCGCGCCAAAGAGCGCTCTCTCGCAGGCATCTGCCAACTCCAACACTCCAAAGTGTGCAACAGTCGCCCCTGTAGCGGAGTGTCGAGGTTACAGTGATGGATTGATGAAGGTGCGTATGGGATACAACAACCCCAATGCGTTTGCTCAGCAGTTCACTGTGGGAGCACTCAATCAGTTCACCAGTGGCAAATCCGATCGTGGACAGCCAAACCAGTTCTTTCCCGGTCTGAACAAGTCGGCATTTCAGGTTGTGCTAGCTAGCGAGACAGAGGTAACAAGCTGGTCGGTTAACGGTAGCGCTGCTGGTATCACCGATAGCTTACCAACGTGCGATGGTCAGTGCTCAGACACACCAACCGGCACAATTACCGGCAACCTCGACCGGATAGCTGGAGAACTCTCTGATGTGATGAACCGCGCAGCAGACCTTCTGGCATCATCAAAGACGCGAACGAGCGCTGAAAAACGACGCAACCGCACCGATGCGGAGCGCTCAAGACGCAAGGCCAACGAGTACGAACTGCTCGCCAATACATTAACGATTCAGTTTCCAGCGGTGGCCAAGACCTGTCCTCAAGCTCCGCCGTATTGCGTAACAGTTGATCGTCAGGGCACTATTGAAGCACTCCGTGGCCTTTACGCAAACCAGCGAAACAGCACGATGAGAACCGTTGCTCGGTCGTACTGGCGTAACAGCAGTAAGACCAGACGAAACGATAGTCTTGTACGTCAAGCCAAAGCTCTAGAGCAAGATGGCCTTGGAGAGTTGGCTAAGCTGCCGCGCTTTGCGGTTGAGTGTAAATAAACCCTGCGCGAGTGATTTTTGAAAGAAAATCACTCGCAATAGCAGGGCGA
>JBBALZ010000073.1:0-14833 GCA_040402735.1 Bdellovibrionota bacterium | reverse complement strand
TAGGTTCCGCGCATTTTTGGCCCTATTTAAGAGAAGAGAATTGCGATGCCCTGGCTCCAGCGGACTAAACGTACAAAGATCCGCCCGGCAATTATTCAAAACACCCTTACCAGGCCACAAGCGACTAATTTTCTTGATAAAATTAGCGGAAGCCCTACATGTACATTCCGCCGTTGATACCGATTATCTGACCGGTAATGTACGCTGCCGAGTCAGATGTGAGGAAAGCAACCAAATCCGCCACCTCTGCGGCCTGGCCGTAGCGACCAAGCGGAATAGCCTTCATGTGCTCCTCTCTCTGCTTTTCATTAAGAGCAGCAGTCATATCGGTCTCGATAAAACCGGGGGCAATCGCATTAACCGTTACATTTCTTGATGCGAGCTCCTTCGCTAAAGCCTTGGTCATCCCGATCAATCCAGCCTTTGAAGAAACATAGGGCACCTGTCCGGCATTCCCCATCTCGCCGACCACCGAGGAGATATTCACGATGCGTCCAGACTTGGCCTTAAGCATCAAGCGAGCCGCCGCTCGGCAACAAAAAAAGGCACCATTTAGATTCACACCCAAAGTTGCCAACCACTCCTCATCTTTCATGCGAAGAACTAATCCATCTCGCGAGATTCCAGCGTTATTTACCAGGATATCGAGCTGTCCGTAGCGCGCCTTGATACCATCAAAAGCATTCTCTACTGCATCACTGTCCTGCACCGCGAATTTAAGAACCTCACCATCTCCACCGACTTGCCGAATCTCGTCCAAGGTCTCCTGCGCTGCCTCTGGTGACGATGAATAATTGACGATGATATATGCTCCTTGCTTAGCAAGCGCTACAGCGATAGCTCGGCCAATTCCTCGTGATGCTCCTGTTACAAGCGCTATCTTCCTCTTATTCTCTACCATGTTCTCCTCCTGCGGATCTTTTTGAGCTCTGTTTTTCACCTTTGTCAGTTGCTACCTTCTTTTCAAAGGCACGCGACCATCCCTGCCCACCTTCAGCCTCAACTCCAGCATTCCTGACATCGAGTTGCTGGAGCGCACCGTGTAGACGTGCTAGGACACCCTGTTCTACAAAGCGCTGGGCGACCCGAATGCCGTTCATTACTGCCCGACTCGAAGACGAGCCGTGGCACTTTATTGCTATCTGCCCAAGACCAAGAAGCGGCGCACCGCCGTAAGCCGAGGGATCAAGCTTCTCCTTAAAAACTGTGCGAAGAACTGGTCTGGCCAACCACAAACCGACTTTACCCCTCAAGCTGGTTTGAGCGACTGCCTTCATCGAGTCCGTTACAAGACTCACACACCCTTCCATCGCCTTGAGCACGATATTCCCAACAAACCCGTCGCAAACCACCACGTCAACTACGTCCCTGGCGATATCACGCCCCTCGACATAACCGATAAAATTAATCCCCTCTAACTCCGACAACATCATAGCTGCTGAGCGAATGATATCGTTACCCTTGGCTAACTCTGTGCCGTTTGATAGCAGCGCTATACGTGGCGATTCACAACCTAGCGCGGCTTCTGCATAATAGTGGCCCATAATGGCGAACTGAACGAGCTGGAATGCATGACAGCCAGTATTGGCTCCTGCGTCAAGCAGCACCGTTGGCGTTCCTGAAATACCTTTCGGAATAAGCGATGCGATAGCTGGGCGCGCAATACCTGGAAGCGTGCCGGAAACAAAGACTCCTGCCGCCATAATCGCTCCGGTATTTCCTGGGCTAACCACCGCACTCGCTCGCCCCTGCGAAATCAACTCGAAGGCCACTCGCACAGACGAGTCCTGTTTGCCACGGATTGCTAATCCTGGCGCCTCATCCATACCGACGACTTGCGATGCATGGTGAATGGTTATCGGTAAACTCCCTGCCGGATCATGCAAGCGCAAAATGGAGTTCAGCTGAAGCTCATCTCCGACGAGGATCGAGGAGACACCAAAATCTCTGGCCGCGGATACAGCTCCCTCTACCACCACTTTAGGGCCATGGTCGCCCCCCATCGCATCAACTGCGATCGGAAGACCCGGGGCCTTAGGTGCTGGTTCCTGGGGTGTAAATTGCTCGGATGTCACGCTTGTTGAAGCAAGATCTACTTACTCTGTGCCTACTTGGCCTTAACAACATCTCTGCCTCGATACGAGCCACAGCTTGCGCACGCACGATGCGGGAGCACAGGCTCTGCACAACTCGGACATACTATAGAGAATGTTCGCGACAATGCATGGTGAGAACGACGCATGTCACGCTTCGATCGAGATGTTCTTTTCTTAGGAACTGCCATAAATCACTACCAAACAAAAATTTACTGAAATCCACGCGCAATCCGACACGTTGTACCACGCTTTGGCCGATCGTTTCAACTGTATCACCGGCCAAAGCAGCGGCTCTACTGAACGCTTGCAAACCAATCTAAAACCTAATGAATTCAAATGCCTATACGAAAACTACCACTCAGCGCTCCCGTGCGTTAACGGGTGCGAAACGGTAACGTACGGATACTTGCTCAGAAAACTTCTGATGCACAACAAGTAAGCCCCAAGAAAACCTATGAATATCCCGATCTCAGTGAATCCAAATGGTATGTGGTGCGGGCTTATCTCGGGCATAATTATCAGATAACGATCGAGCCAAACACCGGTCATCAGCACAAAACAAACGATGGCATAAGTCACTCGATTCTTCTTTACATCTCTGCTAAGCAGAGAGATGAAAGGGATGATAAAGCACATCGGAAATACGATCCAAGCAAGCCCCTTCCATGGATACTCACGGGTACGGAGAATCAACCATTGAGTCTCCTCTGGCAGGTTGCCGTACCACTGCGTAAGGAACTGCGACCAAAACATATAACCCCAAAGCATACAGAAGCCTAGATTGAGCTTACCCAGGTCCCAAAACTGCTGATAGGTTACGATCTCGCCCAAACCCTTATTTCGCTTCGCAAAAAACATCGTCATGAGTGCCAATCCCGCCCAGGCGATATAGACCTGACTTACGAAGATAAACGCCCCGAAAAGATTTGAGAACCACACCGCGTTCTGACCCATGATCATTTCAAATGCAAACAGTGACGTGGTAACCACGTACATCATCACCACCACTGGAGCACTCACTGACATCTTTCTCTGTAACGGAATAACCTCTCGCTCTGCCCCTCTCCAGCTCCGCAAGAGAAACCTATGGATCGGTAAATTCCATGCCTGTGGGTTCTTTGAGCGATCCTTTGCTAAGCCCACATCACCTTTTAGTGACATGCCAACAAAGCGTGCCATTAAGAGGTATAAAACGAAGAAAAGGATAGAGAAGCGTGCATAAACAAATCCAGGCTGCATCCACCACTCACGTCCTGGCATCGGGCTTCTACCCCAGTAAAATAAGTATTCACGACCAAAATAAGTTACCAGAAACACACAGAACGCTACCGGAAGATACGCCACGTTGGCCTCTGCAATCCGTCGCACCGGGGCTCCCCAGGTTGCGCGAACGATCTGCATGATAACTGTGGTCATTACTCCACCGAGAGCGAGACCCTGAAAGTATACTGCGTTCACGTAAAACGCCCCCCAGGTGTGGCCGGCATCTCCAGCTATAAGACCGTATGAAAAAACGAAAACACCAACTAACACCATCGCCCAGAGCTTGGTGTAGGTAGAACTAGCAACGCCAATTGGCCCTGCATTAACCACCTTCTCGATGTTCACTGGAACCATGTGTACGTGTGACATCTGCTATTACCTCTAACTAATTAACACCCTGCTGACTGCGAACGTAATTCACAATATCCCAATGCTCTGTTGGCGAGAGCTTCCATCCGTGACCCGGCATTAACCGGATACCGAAATGGATCGTTGCGTAAATACTTCCATCAGTTCTTGTCTTGTACATATCCGAAGTGAGATCCGGCGGAGTCTGTAGAGCCTTCTTACCGACTGAGCCTGGCTCGTATGGCTTTTTGCTTATATCGCCATGACACGGCAAGCAATTTACTGCAAATAACCTTTTGCCATTCGCTGTGGAGACCACGTTGCCTTTCATCGGGTTTGTTAGCGCCTCTGCTGCCTCACGCGAAGCAACGTGATACTGCGACATACCTACAGCAACGGTGCCCGGCGCCTTTGGCCGCATCATCACTCCCGTGCGCTTTTGAACGTTCACCATGTCATCGTTAAACGGCAACGCCCGCGCACTGTGATTGGCCCACGTCATAACGCCGGACGCCACCACTGCAAGAGTAACACCTTTAATCTTACGAGCAATGCTCATGAGCTCCTCACCTTCATCTACAAACTATCTCTAACGTCAACCTCATCTGCGCCAGAGTCGAGCATCCGTCGCTTGATATCCTCGACCTGGTTGCCAGCGCAAGCCACAACTACTCCAAACTTATCGTTTGAAAAACGTGGATCATAACCTGCTGCGCGTAGCACCGAAGGCAATCGACAGAAGACGAGTATCGCCATTAACGTGCCTAATCCACCAAAAAGGATAGTCCACTCGTATCCCGGAACAAAGAACGCAGGTATTGATACCACATTCTTAGCACTGGTACGCATCGGCCAATCAAGCGAACAAAGGATCGCTAAGGCAAATCCTGCCATACACCCAGTTATCGCGCACACCAAAGATACCGTCCTGACCGGACTCTTTTGAGGGTAAGTAACCTCCTCAATCTCATGTCTTGGAACGGGGGAATACATTCTGTAATCCATGTTCACAGACTGCATCTTCTTTACTGCCTCTAGGGCATCGTCCATGTAGGTAAAAACCCCTACTACTGCACGACTTGATGACTCAACCATAGTGATGCTCCTTCTCTCTCTCTCTCTCTCTAATGACCAGAACCAACCGCAATACCGTGGTCGTGCCCGTGTCCACCACGTCGCATCGGTGGCGGCAATATCTCTTTAATCTCAGTGATAGCAACCGATGGGAAGAACTTGATGAACAGAGTCATCCACATTCCGAACCAACCAAAGGCACCCACTGTGATACCCACCTCTACCCACGAGAAGTTATAACCACCCCACGCTGCTGGGATAAACTCACGGGTTAGCGACTGGAAGATAATGTTAAAACGCTCAAGCCACATACCGATATTAATGAATATCGACAACACAAACAGGAACGGGATATTAGTCCGCAGCGATTTAATCCAGAGAAGCTGTGGGAAGATACAGTTACAGAAGGTCATGCCCCAGAAGGCCATCCAGAATTCTCCGAAGGGTCTAAACCAGAACTGGAAGCGCTCAAATGGGTTATTACTGAACCACGCAGTGTAGAACTCGGTAATGTACGAGTAGCTTACAACACCCGATGTTAGCAGAATTAGCTTACTCATCGCGTCGAAATGGAATGGCGTAATGAGCCGCTGTAGACCAAATGCCTTGCTCAGTGGGATAGCAAGCGTTATTACCATCGCTACTCCTGAGAAGATCGCTCCCGCTACGAAGTACGGCGGAAAGATAGTTGCATGCCAGCCCGGCACGATACTCATGGCAAAGTCCCACGAAACCACTGAATGTACCGATACCACGAGCGGCGTTGCGAACGCTGCGAAGATAAGATACGCAGCCTGGTAGTGCTTCCATTGGGTATGGCTTCCACGCCATCCAAGACAGGTTACTCCGTAGAGCGCCTTTCGGAACTTGGTGGTAGCGCGATCGCGAGCTGCCGCGATATCTGGAATGAGTCCTACAAAGAAGAAAGTTGCAGAGATCGTAAAGTACGTTGATACCGCGAACACATCCCACAGCAGCGGAGAGCGAAACTGCGGCCAGAGCGCGCGTTGATTCGGATACGGCATCAGCCACAAAGCGTACCATGGACGGCCAAGGTGGATAATTGGAAACAGCCCCGCGGTCATTACCGCGAATACCGTCATCGCCTCTGCCAAGCGATAAATCGGCTGTCTGAACGCCGCACGAAAGAGGTACAGCACCGCCGAAATCAGCGTACCTGAGTGGGCGATACCTACCCAGAATACGAAGTTAGTGATGTACGTACCCCAACCGATCGGATGGCTCTTTCCAGATTCACCGAAACCGCTCCACATCTGGTAAAACCAACACGATGCTCCGATGGCCAAGAAAAAGAGACAAGTAAACAGGAGTAAGAACCAACCCGTTCCAGGAGGCTCTAACATCTTAAGTACAGTGTCATTTACCTCTGCGTAGGTAACTGGCGCCTCTGAATCTGATGCTTTTTCATGCTGGTTATGTTCCATAATTCCGGTCTCTCGAAGCTTATGCCTTGTATCGGATATCGTTTAGGTAGCTGACTGATGGTTGTGTGTTCAGATGGTGGTCGAGCACCTTGTATGCCCGCTCACTCTTTGCCACCTTGCTGACCCTGCTGTTCGGATCCTTTAGGTTACCAAACGTCAACGCCTGTGTCGGACACGTCTGCACACATGCTGGCGTTACATCACCATCCTCAACCAATCTGCCGAGGTCTTTGGCTATGTCACGAGCCTCCGCAATACGCTGAACGCAGAAAGTACACTTCTCCATCACTCCTACCGTTCGCTTGGTAACGTCAGGATTAACCTGCCAATCGAGCAGCTCTGGCCACTCATACTGGAACCAGTTAAACCTGCGCACTTTATACGAGCAGTTGTTTGAGCAATAGCGAGTGCCTACGCAACGATTGTAAATCATCGCGTTCATGCCCTCTTCATTGTGATAGGTCGCATACACTGGGCACACCGGCTCGCACGGAGCGTTCTGACAGTGTTGGCACATCATCGGTAGGAAGCTTACTTTGAGCTCTTCACCGCCATCCTCTGTCTGTATCGAGTCGTAGTAACGTTCGATACGGAGCCACGCCATCTCACGTCCCTGCGAAACAACCTTCTTACCCACTACTGGGATATTATTTTCAGCAGAACAAGCAACTACGCATGCAGAGCAACCTGTACAAGCTGCAAGATCAACCGCCAATCCCCACTGATAGAGCGGGTGTTCTCGTTGTTGATACATCTGCTTTGGCTCATGGTGTCCCCCGCCGTGGCCACTATCGTGACTCTCGCCGTGACCACCACCGTAACCGCCACCGTGAGCCTCGCCATGATCTTCACCGTGAGCATGCGCCATCGCTCCGGCTGTACCGGCAACTAGCATCGTTGTGCGTGCCAGCTCGCGGTTCTCTTGTGAAGCAAAATCCTGCACTGTTACCAGGTTGCCCGTTCCAGGAGCTCTCTTGATGCTAACCTCAGCGCCTGTAAAAACGAGTGCATCGACATCTTTGGCTAGATCCTTTTTCAGTAGTCCGTACACACTACCACTACCCTCTGCGGCGCTCTTAGCGAATCGCCCGTAGGCTGAGTGGCCCTGGCCGATCGGAACTGCAACTACTCCCTTGTGGACGTGCTCTGTTAGGTAGGCTGGAACGTGAACCTCACCATCAGCGGTGCGCAGAATGACTGCGTCCCCCTGAGAGACGTTAAGTCCCTTTGCAGTTTCGGGATGGATCTCAGCCCAGGCACCCCAAACCGCTTGAGTAATCGGGTCTGCTAGTTCCTGCAGCCACGGTCTATTCGCAGCTCGCCCATCAAATGACTTCACTGATGGAAAGGGGTATAGCACCAGGGATCCTTCCCCACCCTTTCTGGCCGCAACGCCGTAGGACATAGCGAACACTGCCGGATTAATAGTGGTCGCGCTTGTAGCCTTATTCGAAGCCTCAGTAACAAAGTTACCACCCTTCTCCAGGCTGCCCATCCAGAATCTCTCGACATCAGATCCAGCTTTGCTACCGCAAGCTTTGAGATACCCAGTCTTTACAAAAGCATCGAAGGTCTTAGTATCTCCTGCTATCGTCTTTGATGCTGTGGAGGCGATCTCTAACAAAACATCACCGAAGCTTTTCGTATTAAAAATCGGTCGCATCGAAGGTTGCATCAGGCTAATTGAACCATCTGGCAATTTAACATAGCCCCAGTCTTCTAGACTTGTGTGAACCGGTAATACAAAATCAGCAAGCTCCGCTGTCTCATCTAGGTGGCTTGAAAGTGCAACGAAGAGACCAGCATTTTTTCCGGTGCCTTCCCCCTTAAGACCCACCCTGTTGGCCGCATATCCAAATCCAAACGCTGCCGGAAATGTAAATTGCGGATTGGTATTGTAGGTAACAAGAACATCAACCTTACCCGCCTTCATCTCCTCAATAAGATCCGCTACTGCCTTAGCAGAGGACTCTGGCTTTTTCATAGCCGCGATATCAACCGTCTTGCCAACGTTGCCAAGCATTACATTGAGCAGATTTACAGCTACAAGTAGTGGCAGCGGATCTGCTGTCTGCGTTGCCGCACCACCAGCTAACACAAGCGAGCTATCGGCATCCGCCAGGTATTGCGCAACTAAAAGCAGCTTCTCAGTTGATACCCCAGTCTGTTCAGAAACAGACTCGGCCGTAACCCCATTCGTCATCTTAGCTGCTTTGGCCTTGGCATCTTCGCTAAGACCCTTGCCGCGCCCACGCTTGAGCAATTCGCTGATTAAGAAAAGAGCGATACGAACCTCGGACCCCACGGCTGATTTAAGCCAGAGATCGGCGTTTGCACCCGTTAGTGATAACCTTGGCTCAACATGCACAAAACGCAGTGGCTCTTTTGAGCGCCTCGAATCGGCCCACTGGCGGGCGTAGCCTACTGGATTACCCCATGTTTCAAGGAAATCTGCCCCAAAGTTTAGCACAACTTGGGCTTTATCTATAGAGAAGGTCGGAATACCAAACGATCCGTATATCAACTCCGAAGCCTTGGCCGCCGCAACTTGATGTGTTGGATCCCAGACAACGTGAGTGAAACCAAGCTGCGAAACAAAGCTATCAACAAGCTCAGCCTGCGCAGAGGTTAGGTCGCCTGTGAGCAGCACCTTCTTGTTCGATGCCTTTGAGATAGCGTCACCAATCTTTGCATACACATCGTCCCACACCGCCGCTGCGAATACAGGAGCTGTCGGATTGGTCAATCGATCTTTTTCTAAACGCTGACTGGTCTTTTTCTGAGGCTCTCGGATTCGGTCTGGATCGTACAACGACTGCAAAGAAGCCTGTCCAAGGGCACAAAGTCCGCCACGATTAACTGGGCTGTTTGGATTTCCCTCAACCTTAACTGCTCTACCCTCACGTGTCCTAACTCGAATACCGCATCCTGCCGAGCATTCGGTACACGTAGAGCTGTACCAGACGGCCACACCGGGGATCTGCTCCGGATCAGGCTTCACATACGGAAGTATCTTTTGATCAGCTGGGCTAGCACAAGCTGCTGCTCCAGTGGCCGATGCCGCTCCCAGAACCTGTAGGAAACGCCGCCGTGAGATCTGGACGAGCGGCCCTCTTGGTGCGGAAGCCAACTGCTCCGCGGATTTCTGTTGGCTAGCGTTCAACTGAACAATATCGCCTTCCATCTTTACCCTCTACGTACTGTCTTGAAATTACTCAAATACTCTACTAGCGTCCGCAGCTCCGAACTATCGATGTCCGTGACAAGTCAAGCAATCGATACTAGCACCCTTCTCTCGATGGCAGCTAATACACCAGCCCATCTTCATCGATGAAACTCGCTCTACCTTCTCCATCTCTGGAATCTGGCCGTGACACTCCTGACACGAAACTCCCGCTTTAAGATGGCGCTTGTGATTAAACTTTAAATAATCCGGCATTACGTGAACCTTTACCCATGGAATAGGCTCTCCGCGGTTGTAGTAGTCCTTTAGCTTCTCAATATCCTTTTTGCCCTGTTCACTCTTACCGGCTACAAGCGCTCCGTGGCACCCCATGCAGGTTTCCTCTTCAGGAATCGCCGCATACGAAGCCTTGCTCACAGACCAGTGGCAATACTGGCACTCCATTTTGTTCTGCTGAACGTGAATTACGTGGCTAAAGTTAATCGGCTGATCAGGCCTGTATCCCTTAGCTCGCTGTGGTGGGCCAAAATAATGAAAGTGGTCGGTAATGTTGAGGTCCCAAAGAGCTGCCTGACCATCATTATAAACGCCAGCTCGAACCCCGACTGCTGGATAGGTTGACTGCGCCGCGCTCTGCGCGACGGCATCCCCGCTCCCCAACAGCCCCACCACTCTGGTGAAGACATCTGAAAATGCACAGTACGCAACGAGTGCAACGAGACACGCGCCAAGCAACCCAAATCGAAATCGTGTTATCATGGATAGAGATGAAATAAGGCACCTAATTTCAAACAGCCACCCTCACACCCGATGTTGCGGAATAAAATTAAGGATGAGCTTCGGGCTAACTTGTAGATCATAATTGAAAATAATGGAATATCCGTTCAGCAGCAAACGTTGTTTTTATTGCGACCACTGTAACCGTGATTATTCCTATTGACAGACCGTTCTCTTAGCCCCTACTTCTTCTGAGCACGGTATTTTGAGTCTTGTCTGCTGTAGCCTTAAAGTCGAGAGTGTAATGCAATCCACGACTCTCTTTACGCGCCAGCGCACTGCGAATAACGAGTTCAGACACAAGGTGCAGATTGCGCAACTCAAGGAGATCCGAAGTGACGACACACTGCCGATAGTACTCCTGGATCTCGCGCTTCATGAGTTCCATACGATGAAGCGCCCGCTCAAGACGCTTGGTGGTGCGAACAATTCCGACATAGTTCCACATCGTTCTTCTAATCTCGTCCCAGTTCTGAGTAATCACCACCTGCTCATCACTATCAACAGCATTTCCAGGATCCCAGGGCCGCGGCGTGACTTGCACTAAAACCTTATCTTTATTGGCTATGGAGTGCTCCGCAGCTCGGTGACCAAACACAACCCCTTCGAGCAGTGAATTCGATGCCAAACGATTCGCTCCGTGCAATCCGGTCCAAGCACATTCACCCGCGACGTACAGATCAACTATATCAGTAGCTCCATGAGCATCGCTGACTACGCCGCCACACATATAGTGCGCTGCTGGAACGACCGGAATAGGCCCCTTGGTGATATCGAATCCAAATGACAAGCAACGCTCGTAGATCGTCGGAAAATGCCCCTTTATAAAACCCGGATCGCGGTGCGATATATCGAGCAGCACATATTCATCACCGTGCAACTTCATCTCTGCATCTATCGCACGGGCTACGATATCACGGGGTGCTAGTTCGAGCCGCGCATCGTAACGGGTCATAAAACGATCGCCATTCACGCGTAGGAGCTGCGCACCCTCACCGCGCATCGCCTCAGTGATCAAAAAGCTCTTTGCCTGCGGATGAAACAGACATGTTGGATGAAACTGGATAAACTCCATATTGGCTACTCGACACCCTGCTCGGTAGCACATGGCGATACCATCTCCAGTGGCGACATCTGGATTCGATGTGTATAGATATATCTTCCCTGCCCCACCAGTTGCTACTAAAACCTTATCGGCAAGAATCGGCTCTATCGGAACTCCAGTTCGCAGCACGTACGCTCCGAGCACTTTATTAGCAGAAGCTTCCGATAGACCCATCTTGTGCGTGGTAATCAGATCTATCGCACTGGCGAAGCGGATGAGCTCGATATTTGGATGTTTTTGAACAGCCTCTAGCAGTGTGCGCTGAATCTCAAATCCCGTGGCATCACCAGAATGAAAAATCCTTCGGCGCGAATGCCCTCCCTCTCGGTGCAGATGAAAGCCTCCTTGTTCATCGGTATCAAACGAGGCTCCCCTTGCTATTAATTCACGGACCCGATCGGGGCCCTCACTAACAACAAGTTTAACAACAGAAGAATCGCACAAACCTGCGCCACATTGCAGAGTATCCTCGATGTGTAAATCGAAGCTGTCATCTGGCTGAACAACTGCTGCAATTCCTCCTTGAGCCCACAGTGTGGAAGATGTGTCGGTATCTTTCTTAAACAGAATAGCTACGCTGCCATGGTCAGCGACCTTTAGCGCGTACGTTAGGCCAGCTATACCACCACCGATAACAAGAAAATCGACTCGCTTCATAATCAAGCACTATAGCGTACCGGTGCTCGCTGGTCATCAAGATGGAATCTGTTTGCAATAAGCGAAAAAATCTGGCTCTACGCCTGATCCCCTTAAGTAAAACAGACAGGTCCGGCTGAATAGTAACGAATCCTCTTGAGTTAAAAAACCTGTAAAACTTGGTAACGACTCACCGGATTTTAAGATCGTCGCTGCAATTTCGTCGCTAAATGAGGTGATTTTGCCGGGTCTTTTTTCTTGCCTCTCCCTCGTCGGGGGTGCTTTTTTTGGTGAGTAGTTACCTTTTGCGATTTACAGAAAGAAGGTTGCTTGATCTGCCACGCTTTTGCTAGTAAATGACTACACTCTGATTCGTAACTACAAACGTTGCGCCTCGACCAAAAATGAATGCCTTCTTTCGCTGCGGATAACGCCTCAGTGAAAAGTGTCGCGCTAAATTAAAACATTGTCAAATCAGATGCTTAAGCGCGATATCTTTTCGACTGATGCGTTATGCAGCCTTTCGAACCTAATTTACATCATTACCACTATCCGGTATACTTGGTACTGTGGCAATCAAGAGCTTTAAAAATAATGCGTCTGAGGAGATTAATTACGGAATCTCCTCAAAGCAGTCGCGAAAACTGCTACCAGTGGAGCTACATAGTAAAGCTAGGATAAAATTGGCTAGAATTGGCGCTGCTACTAGTCTGCAAGATTTCCAGGAGCTTCGGGGGAATCGATTTGAGGCTCTTAAGGGCAACAGAAAGAATCAATACAGCATCCGGATTAACGACCAGTTTCGAATCTGTTTTAAGTGGGACGGCAAACACGCTTTTGATGTTGAGATTCTTGACTATCATTAAGCTGAGGACGATATATGAACAAAAAAACTATTCATACAACACCGGTTCATGCCGGGGCTGTTTTGCGTGATGAGCTTGAAGAAATTGGGGTCAGTCAATCAGCTCTCGCTGAACACATAGGGGTATTGCCCAAGACTATCAATGAAATTTGCCGAGAAAAGCGAGGTATCAGCGCTGATATGGCGTTAAAGCTCTCGCAGGCTCTAGGCGCAACGCCGCATTTTTGGCTTAATCTGCAAAACAACTGGGAGTTGAGTCAGATTAGTAGCCCCAAAAAAATAAAGCCACTAGCTGCATAGCTACCCGGCTAACCCGAAAGCAACCCTCGCTGTGTTTTCATTAGTACTCAGACGTCGTGGTTGCTTGTCGAGTCCGCCTTTTTACTATTCACTGTTAAGAACCTCGACTTTTCCATTCTTCAGAATCTTTTCTTTCAGAGGGAACCTCACTATCTCCTTTGCTTGTCGGAGAAATGGAGCCATCTGATTGACCGCAAGATTTGCAAAGACAGCCTTAGGAGATTTGGAATGCGTACCTATTCACTGATGTAAATTCCTTGTTGCCGGCGCCACCAAGAAGCGGAACACCGAGCGACTGAGAGATGGAATTAAGAGGCATTCCAACAGAGCCCCTCATCACATATACTCCCAAGACATTTTGAGTTCCTGTGAGGTTGCGGAATTCACTGACTCCAGTTACGGGGTCTGCTTGGGATGAGCAGCAAAAAAGCTGAGAGAAGAATATGAGAGAGTTTCATCAGGCCTCGGTGTCGGTGCATAACGTCGGAGTCAACCGGCCCAGGCGGCGTCATACCCAACTGGGCCGGTTGAACGAAAGGTTAGACCTCAGCGTCATACCGGCCGCCTGCCTTGAGGTCGCTTGCGATGAGCTTGATAATAGCCGCGGCTACTGACTCCGCGCTGGATAAGCCTCCGTCGTGCTTCCGCTTGGTAAAGCGTTCAACCTCAGGAAAGTCCGCCACAGAGGTTATTCTTATCAGTGCCTGCATTTCCGTGTCGATAACTCCTGGATCGATCGAGACGGGTAGGAAGGGTTGTTCCTGATGCTGCTCCTCCATCGCAAGAGCCCTGACAAAACCCTCCATTGCGCTCTTCGCCGCACAGTACAAGGACCAGCCTGCGTACCCCTTCGATGCCGCTCCTGAGGTGATATTGACAATCAATTTTCGACATGGCGTTCGTCGGAAATGACGCATCACTTCCGAGACGATAAAAATCGCGGAAGTGATGTTCGTATTCAGGTTTTCGGTAACATTCACCGGTGACTTTTGCCAGGCTGGACCGATGGGCGCGAGTGTTCCAGCGTTGTTGATCAAAAGCAGCTCGGTGCATTTGCTTGGATCAATCGTCTGCAGTGAACGTCGCGCCGATTGCCTTGCTGCTTCCGGTTCCGCCAGATCGAGGCGGGATGAGAAGGAGTGAGGCGCGCTTCGAGAGAACTCGATGACGCAAAAGTCTCGATTTCTCAGTTGGACGCATAGCGCATTCCCGAGTCCTTTGGAGCCGCCTGTAACGATTGCAATTCGCATGTGTGTGTTTCCGGGGCCTAACAGTATTGATCACCAGTTCTACAGGTAACGTTACCCAGACCAGAATATCTTAGTCAACACGCTGGAGAGGCTAGAACAGCAGGCTGGAATTGTGGGCTGTTTTCAAATTATTAAACTATTCCGACCCGGAGATCTACCGGAAAAGCTGGATCGTTAACCTGGAGAGCGCGACCTTACCCGCTTTGCCAGGTGGCGCCCGCAATCGGGATATGGGCCCTACAACTCGCCTAGCGCGCGTACTTTAACCCACGCGAAGGTCACAGAAGATGTCAATTCCCTCATAGATCGGGTTCGCCAAATGATCCAGGGTAGACATATGAGTCTCTTTACGGAGAAGGGGTCTATAGGTTGGGGAACTACTCAGCAAATGCTGCCGCAGTAACGTTAGCCCCTATTAAGGCTCACTATTACCCACAAGTAGTAATGAGAGGGGTTGTCGTGTGGAGAACATTCGGGCCTCTATCTCTAT
>JBBALZ010000072.1:0-14871 GCA_040402735.1 Bdellovibrionota bacterium | reverse complement strand
GATAATAACTACTCACCAAAAAAAGGCACCCCCGACTAGGGGGTGGCAAGAAAAAAGATCCCCCAAAATCGCCTCATTTAGTGACGAAATTACAGCAACGATCTTAAAATCAGGTGAGTAGTTACGCCTGACTTAATTAGGCTCCCACCCAATGAGGCAACAAATCATGCCCAGCCACCCGAACGATCTCTGAGCTACGAATGTAACGTTCAAGGGAGTCTAGCAGCTGCTGATCTTCAGTGTTTCGGGTCACTGCCGCCGCCTCACGACTCTGCATCAGTCGCTGAACCATCTCTGAGAGGGTTGCATGAAAATTTGCCTCACTCTCCTCGCCTCGTTCTGTTACAGTGCGAGCGAGTTGCATCTTTCCGCCGTAGCGGTAGAGCGCATACTGGCGCAGGGTTTCGGCGGTCTTGGGGTCTCCAATACTGGCACGCGGATTAGCCAACATGCGCCGTGCCCACAGAATTTTAGCATCCGGCAATGTACACTTCTCAAGAAGCTTTTTGTCGTTATTTTGCACCGCTCTGCCGTAGATATCCAAATTATCGAAGTCGAGCCGATAGATATCCATCTCCACATCGCAGCTTGAGGGTTTAAAGAAGTTTCGGAGACTGATCCCCTTAAACTGCGTAACCGCGGCCCTAGCGAGCCGCCGCAACTCGGGGTCATCCGCCGCTTGGCGAGCGACAAAAAACGGATGTTTTCCCGCAGATCGCCACATGATGCACTCTGGGCTCTGTTTTTGGGCGTAACGCTCAAGATCTATCCACAGACCAGCCTTGTTGTTGGCATCGAGCAAGGTCACTGGCGTTTTTGAGACGGCCTTGCCGATCTCAAGATCGTACTCGGGCTGCTCTTGAAAATAGACCGTCCCAGAGCGCGCAGTTGAGTGCAACGTAAGCCCCTCGTATCCATCGAACGTGATGGGATCGAGATCGCACTCACGCCTGAGCCACTCGGCTACTTTTAGCGTCAGCACCACATCTTCGCGAGACTCGTGTGCTTGAACTCCCTCAAGCAGCCCAAGCGCGTGGCCAACCGTCTGGAGCGAGAGCGATAGCTTTTTCTCGCTTCCACGCTGCTTGAGCACCAGCTCTCGAAATCGTGGAGAAGTTAAGTAGGCTTTATGAATCGAATGCAGAAGATCGCGAGGGACGAGCTGCTGGTTAAAGTACGGATTTATTCCATTCCTGATCAGACTGGTGCGCAGATACCCCAGATCAAAACGAGCTGAGTTGTATCCGATCAACGTTATCGCTCCTTGGGCCCTGACGATACACTGCTCGATAAACCCTGCGATTGAATGCATCGCATCGGGTTCGTAATCCTTTGCTTCTTGCTGGTGCCGCTGTACGTCAGTCCGATTCGCGAGGATAGCACCTGCGTCTGGAATCTGCAGACGCGATAGCTTTACTAGCCCAGATATCTCATCAATCGGCTGCAGGGCTTCATCGACACAGATAAAGCAGTAATTAATAATCTGCCCGACCGCATTTTTATCCGAGGTCTCAAGGTCGTAGAAAACTGCGTGCATATAGCGTTAATCTACACGCCTTAGCCGATAAATCAATGCATTACACACTCTTAGTCTATGGGGACAACTACGCCCTCACGCTCAATAACCGCTGCGAATGCTGGCTCAACGGTCGACATATCGACCACATCGACCCGAAAAGGTAGGTCAGACTCTGAGAAACCAAATTCCAGCTTGGACCGAGTGGAGATATCCAAGGGGCACTTCGTCACTAGAGCCAGGTCTAGATCAGAGCTGGCGCGCCATGTTCCCCGCACGCGCGACCCAAACGCTAGCACCTTGGTGCCAGGGGCTACGTGCTCTTTAAGAATGCGTTTAACGAGCGCAAGCTCTGCTGCGCTAAGGGCTAGTTTATCCATAGATTGCAACTAGCTTCGACAGCAGGTCTCGACGAGACAAGCGATCCACCGCCTCACTTCCAACATCTATCTCTAAATGTCTTGCAAGGAACTTCCAGCTTAACTCGTACGTATACTCAAATCGCTGAATAACCGAATCCCGGATAAACTCATCCTTATCACGAGAAAGCGCTGCATCGAGCGAAGCAACCGCTTTCTTTAATGAAGATATATCAAGCATAACTATTTGTGACCACGCTAACCACTACGCCCCTAAAGCTCAGCCAACAACCCCGCTACGATCGCCTTCTGCTCCTGCGCATGGTGCTTAGCTGAACCGGTTGCTGTTTGCGCCGCCTCAGGCCTGCCGATATACGAGATATCCTTGCCAGTCAGCTTTCTGAGCCGTGGTTCGATGTAACTCCACGCGCCCTGATTACGAGGCTCTTCCTGAACCCACACAACTCGCTCTATACCCTTACGCCCCAAGCATTCAGCGATCTGCTCCTCCGGGAAGGGATAGAGTTCCTCAACGCGTGCAAGAACGACCTTATCCTGGAGGTCCTTTTCCTTTAGGGCAGCTACGACATCGTAGTAGACCTTGCCACTCATCAGTGCTGCCGTCCGTGCACCCTTCGCTATTGGCCTATCGACGAGCACAGAGTTGAACGCCCCATCGCTTAGCGTCTCAATCGAGCTTGTTGCAACAGGGAGTCTCAACAGACTCTTAGGTGTCATAACAACCAGTGGTCGCTTCAGTTCACGGAGCGCCTGACGGCGTAACAGGTGAAAGTACTGGGCTGCTGTGGTGGGGTAACAAACGCTCATATTCCCCTCTGCGCAGAGCTGGAGGTAGCGCTCAAGTCGAGCGCTTGAATGCTCGGGTCCTTGCCCTTCAAACGCATGCGGCAGGAGTAAAGTTACCCCTGATAGCTGTCCCCACTTGGCTTCAGAGCTTGAAATAAACTGATCGATAATCCCTTGTGCGCCGTTTGAGAAATCTCCAAACTGAGCTTCCCATAAGGTCAATCCGTTTGTCGCGCTGGCTGCATAGCCAAACTCAAACCCTACAACGCCAGCCTCTGATAACGAGCTGTTGTAAACCTCAAAACTGCCACCATTAGCGAGTCGTTTGGCTAACTCAGCGAGCGGACTCCAACACTGTGGCTTTTCATAATCATCGAGAACGAGGTGTCGATGGCTAAATGTTCCACGCCTACAATCTTGCCCACTTAATCGAACCGGAACTCCATCTTCGACCAGCGTTCCATAAGCTAATGCCTCGGCTACTCCCCACTCAATATCTTTGCCAGCCTCAACCGTCTCAACGCGCTTTTGAATAATTTTTAGCAGCTTAGGGTGTGGAACGAATCCGTCCGGAAACGCCACTAACTCACGTGCGACACTAACGAGACGCTCCTTAGCAACTCGCGTCTCTACGGCCTTCGACTGCAGCCTTCCATGTAACGGACTCGCATCCCCCAAAGCACCAGAATACACGCGCTCCTGAGCCGTAGCGAACTCTCTCTTAAAATCTTCAACTGCTGCATCAACAAACGCCTGGTCAACGACACCGTCAGCTATCAGCTTCTGGGCATACTGTTGCCACATCTGCTTCTTTGACTTGATCTCTTGATAGGTTAATGGCTGCGTAAACGAAGGATCATCGCCCTCGTTATGGCCGTATTTTCTGTGGCCGATGATATCAACGATAACATCTTTGCCGAATGTATTCCTGTATTCGAGCGCTAGCTGAGTGATCCAACACGCAGATTCGGGATCCTCTGTGTTTACGTGGAAGATGGGGATATCAAGGCCCTTGGCCAGGTCAGTACAATAGCGCGTTGAACGACCCTCATCAGGAGTTGTAGTGAAACCGATCTGATTGTTGATTACGATATGAAAGCTTCCTCCAGTTGAGTATCCTTCCAGGCCAGCATAGTTAAGACACTCAAAGACAAGCCCCTGTCCCGCAAAAGCCGCATCACCGTGCATAACAACTGGTAAAACCGACCGTCTATCGCCGTCGTACAATGAGTCTTGCTTGGCCCGCGCAAACCCTTCGACGACCGGGTTGACGAACTCAAGGTGCGAAGGGTTCGAAAGGAGCTCCAGCTTCACCGCGCTGTTCTCTTTAACGTACTCACTCTGCCAACCGAGGTGGTACTTGACATCACCTGCCCCGACAACAGTGGCTATTGAGCGATCTTCAAACTCAGCGAAGAGCCGCTCCAGCGGCATACCTAAGGTGTTGACCAGAACGTTAATTCGTCCCCGGTGGGCCATTCCGAAGACCGCCTCCCGAATTCCTGAAGTGCGGCATCCCTCAAGTAATACTTGTAGCACCGGCATGAGCGAGTCATTGCCGTCGACAGAGAACCATTTAGAACCGACGTACTTTCTGTGCAACTCGGACTCTAGCAATCCAGTCCTGACAAGCATCTGCAGAATCTCTCTGCGAGCATCAGGAGAAAAGGCGCTCTTTGTCTGATCACGACTCTCCACTCGCGCGCGGATCCACTCGCGCTCCTCTGCTGATACGATGTGCTCGAACTCATAGCCTACCGAACCGCAGTAGGTGCGCTTGAGCAGCTCAAGCAGTTGATCAAGTGACGTAACGGTACGTCCGGCGAAGGTGCGTCCCTGCAGGACTCCTGTTCGCTGATTTTCCTCGGCGAGATATGTTGATGCCAGCAGCTCCTTCATAGGTTGCGGAGCGATACCACCTGCCTGAATCGGACTGAGCTCTGCCGCCAAATGGCCCCAACGCCTAAAGGCATCGATTGCTCGGTCGGCGATTGAATTCGACGAGGTGCTCGATGCAGTTAGGGACTTACGCTCAGCAGTCGTCGCTGCATGAATTCCATGCGCTCCATTCGTAGAGCCGTTAGCAGCTCCGTTTGTAGCACCATTGATCGCGCCGTGAGACGCAGTTCCGTTAAGCCCGCCATTAACTCCTGCGCTCGCCTCAGTGTGACGGAAGAAGTCAGCCCACTCAGGCGGCACTAAGCTTGGGTCCGCGCGGAAAAGCTCGTACAGCTCGGCAAGGTAACCAGCATTTGGACCAAAGGAGGAGTACAATGAATCGTCACTCATAGAACCATTACTTTTTTAACTACCAAACCGTTGCGCATTTTCTGCTGCGTGCGCGCACGCACCTTTTTTAGGGCAACCGATTGATAATACAAGTTTTTCGAAATTTTATCCAGATATACTGAAAGCTCCGCCGCTAACTTTAAAGAGCTCCGACACACCCGGACCAACACCCAGCCCTGAACGATCCACGGCTGTGATTGGTAACCTCCCAATACAACTAGATAATCCTTAATTCGTTTCCTTCTTTACACTCACGGCTGCCATTCCTGCCACCAGGACTGGCTCTAGGTTGTGCGCCTGACCCAGCAGTGGACGGGCGCTGGCGCGGATCTTCTGCCTAAGCTGTTCTGCAATCGCCTCTGCACTCTCTCTGCCGGTCATCTCATTTGACACGTCGAGGAATGCGAATCCTGCGGCTCGTGCAAGGGATATGTTATCCCCTATCAACGTGGTCGTGTCCTTGAGCGCCTTGAGATTAGTCTCAAGTTGTATCCGAATATCACTGATCTTTGATTTTACTCTACCGAAAAAACCTGAACGATCATCAGTTGGATCGTCCGGGTCAACAATAGCCGCGCGTAGAGCGCGCTGAAAATCAGCCAGTGGCACAGGATTTCCGTTTGATGACACCACGCCATCTTCGCCAATTGTGGCTTCAGCTGGATGCGTGAAGCGTTTCAATGCCAGGGCAAGCTCACTGACTTTTTCCGGATCTAGCCCAGCACTAGTCAGCACCCCCTGTAGCTGCTCTACATCGAATAAATCAGTGTCTTCCTGCGTGGCGCCATCAATAAGCTTATCAAACCCCTTAGCCATTTTTTCAAACTCATCTCTCATTTGCTTAGCACTTGAGCCAGAGATATTTCCCTTGTTTGCTTTAGAGGCGATCGTCTCCAGTTGCTTGATGATATCAAGTAGCCTCTCAGTTGTGTCGAGCGAGAGGTTTACAAAAGTGGCACTGGAATTCAGCAATTGAATACCTGCCGCAAAGTTCTGCGCACCAGAGCGAAGCGAGTTATAGAGAGCTTGCCCAACGAGAGGCTCATTAGATGATGAAGAGAGAGAAGACTTGGAAGAGCTTGCAGAGGACGAAGTTTTCGATATCTTCGTGAGTAGCGTAGTATTAATGATTCGCTCAAGACTATTGATCGACATGGCCTCTGAGTGCGTGTTTATCGTGTAGCTTTGCCTACACCTCCATGAAACTTAAGATGCTGAGCACCCTTTAAGCGCACGATCTTCCTCAAAAATCCAGTAAAATCAAACTCCTACAAACGCCCCAGCACCCGCAACAACCACCCTTTGAGAGCCCGAGTTCCCTCAATACCAACTTTGTGCCCAACCTCCTCCTCGACGTACTGCACGTCAACGCCCAGCCTCTCGAGCGCTGCGACACCTTCACGCGCCTGCGCTACTGGCGCTCGCTCGTCGAGCGATCCATGAGCCACAAAAACGTGAGGTTTCTTGCGTAGGCTTGGCTGCTCTGTAGGCAGTAGGACGAAACCCGCCAGTACAGCGATACCATCGAATGGGAAGAGATCGCCAAGCGCCACGGCAGATACAAGCATGCTCCCCTGAGAGAACCCCATCCCTACCATCCGAGACGGCTCCAGATTATGCATCGTCACAAACGCCGTTAAGGCTTGCGTTAAACGATCTGCTGCATGCAGAATCGCGTCCTTCTTTGAACCCGGAGCGGTCATATCCCACCAGCTCCAGCCACCTAGCGGATCGGGCAAGAATGCTTGCAATGAAAGAACATGGCAATCTTGTGGCACGCTCCGCTCAAACATCCACATCACAGAGCGATCACCTGCACGACCATGAACTAGGATAACCAGGGGCGCAGCGCGACTAGCGCCTGCACGATAGAGAAATGAAAGCCCGACACATTGCTCTTCTGTTGGAGTTGATTCGTGGCGTGCCAGCAGCATATACGTTCGCCAAGCTAAAACAGATGCCGCCACTTAGTACTATTTGCTCGGAGCATCGAGTCATTGGCATCATGGAGTGCCCTGGCGAAATCAAGAAAGAGCTTCTCAAGTAGTTGCGGATTGTTGCGCAGGAGGTCTCGAAACTCGTCTCGGTCGAACACCATACAATCAGAAGACTCAGTGGCGATAACTGTCGCACTTCTCGTTCCGCCGTTAGTAAGCGCTGCGAGAGCGCCAAACACTTCATCCTCACGAATCTCACCAACCTGAGTTCCCTTAACTTGCACTGAGGCTGCGCCACTGGTCAGAATGAACACCTCATCTCCTTCCTCGCCCTCAAGCAAGATCGTCTCTCCCGGACTATAATGTCGATACTTGGGGGTCGGCGCTACGGTGCTCACCTTAATCTCAGCGAAGTTAGCAAAGAACTCCGAAGTCAGTGCTGCTTGAAACGAGCACCACAGATGGAGCTTGCTGTGATCGTCTGCCAGAGCTTGCTCTATCACCGCCCACGAAAATCCAACGAGGTCGCACGATCCCGATTCAGGGGTCGATAAAGACAGCGAAGATACTGACCCTAACCACGGGCCCAGAATATCTTCTGGCTCCAGCGTTACCAAAGCTCTCCCTTGTCGCTCAAGACTAACAGTTCCAGCATCTACGAGCCAAATCAAGCCTGGGTCAAACTCCACCACTGTATTCGCGGCGATCGAACGCCGTACTGCACCACCAGCCAGAGGATAGAGAATCTCTCGGATAACTAGTCTTCGTAGCGACTCGATGTCGGTATATCCATCGTGCGACATATCTCTCCCCTAAAAAGCGGAGCTCTCCGAAATCAGCTCCCCTTTAGACCCAAAGGTCGGCCGATAGAGGCGCGAACTTTAGCTAAAAAGCGCGACGCTACCGCTTATCAATCGGAATGTATGAGGACAGCTCCGGACCGGTGTAAATCTGGCGAGGACGATTGATCTTATTACCTACCTCCTCTCCATACTCCTTAGCATGAGCTATCCATCCTGGCAGACGACCTAGGGCAAACATCACCGTAAAGGCACGAGTGGGGATCTTCATCGCTTTGTAGATTATACCGCTATAGAAGTCGACATTCGGGTAGAGCTTACGCTCAACAAAATACGGATCTTTAAGGGCTGCCTCTTCTAGCTCTTTGGCGATATCGAGCAACGGGTCGGATATCTTCATAGTAGTGAGTAGTTTGTCGCAAGCCAGTTTAATTATCTTCGCCCGCGGATCGAAGTTTTTGTAGACGCGATGCCCAAATCCCATCAACTTAAACTTAGCGTTCTTGTCCTTAGCCATATCGACGTATTTCTGCACCTTGCCCCCATCGGCACGCATCTGCTCGAGCATATCGATAACCTCTTCGTTAGCTCCACCATGACGTGGCCCCCAGAGGGCGCATATCCCCGCTGTAATTGCGGCAAAGAGATTGGCTTTACTACTACTCACCATACGCACAGTTGACGTTGAGCAGTTCTGCTCGTGATCAGCGTGCAGGATCAGCAGCAAGTTCAGCGTATCTGCCATAACCGGATCCACTTCGTAGTGCTCGGCTGGGGTAGAGAACATCATGTGCAAAAAGTTCTCGCAGTAGCTGTTGCTGTTCTGCGGATACATAAAAGGTTGCCCGATCGATTTCTTGTAGGCAAAGGCTGCAATCGTCGGCAGCTTGGCGAGCAATCGCACCATGTTTAGCTGTAATTGCTCGTCCTCTGAGCGATCTGTCTCGTGTTGATAAAACGTTGATAGCGATGACACCACCGAAGCAAGAATAGCCATCGGATGAGCATCGCGCGGAAATCCGTCGTAAAAGCGCTTAATATCCTCGTGCAGCATCGTGTGACGACGAACACGGGTGGTGAATGCGTCTAATTCTGTCTGAGTCGGCAACTTGCCGTTGATGAGAAGATACGAGGTCTCAAGGAATGTACTTTTCTCAGCAAGCACTTCTATCGGAATGCCGCGATATCGCAAGATCCCCTTCTCACCATCGATGAACGTAATGGCGCTGGAGCACGCTCCCGTGTTCATGTATCCATTGTCGAGGGTTACGTACCCAGTCTTTTGGCGGAGGCTAGAAACGTCTATGCCCTTCTCCTGCTCCGTCCCTACCACAACTGGCAACTCGATACTCTGATCGCCTAACTTTAGATGGGCTACCTCTCCTGACATGCGTTTCTCCTGTTTTTATGCCCGCATCACTATAAATGCCTCTTCCATTAGACTCTCAAAGCATGCAAAACGATACAGGTTTTAGAGGTTTAAACCATTCGCAACGAAAAGTTGCAACTCTCCGTCGCTCGTCTAGGCAGGTGCTGGCAAACCCGCCTAAATCTCGCAAGGACTAACGCTGTGCTGTTCCGTGAAAAAGTACGTGTACAGAGATTCCGTTCACCGATAGGATAATAGCGTTTGGGTGGCTATTCAGATGAAATCAAAGAAGACGCAAAACAGCGAAGAGGTCGATGAAAATCAACACGTGTTTGATGGCGGCGTGGGCGGGAAGCCGATCAGACGGCTACATCCTCTAGGTCTGCGAGTTGTCGCCAAAGTGGTCAAAGACGCAAACGTGACCGAAGGCGGGCTATACCTGCCGGAGGGCGCTAAGGAATCGATGCAAGAGAGCGTATTGGCTCAGGTTATTGAGGTTGCCAGCGCAGTGGACACCCGGACAGAGGAAGAGACGAATATAAGCGGCATTCCGCTGGGTTCCATGGTGCTTATACCAAAGACCATCGGAGTAAAGGTCCCTTGGGACGACTCGCTTAGGATCATAGACACCCGTGAGATTCTAGCGCTCGTTGACGAAATTCGGCTGACGTAGCCAGCGATATCAACAGACAGAACTTCGCGCACCGATTTGCGCACCTCGGCACTCTATATCTATACCCACTGAAGGAGTGCTGAAGGTGCCGCATGATTAAGAAAATATGCCTATCTCTCGTTTCTATTTTTACAGCTCTTACGTCTAGCGGCTGTGGCTACCTGCGAATTGATCCGAACCACTTTTTGATTCGGAGCGATGTAATTCAGTCAGTTGAACAGGAGCGGGAGATCCTCGCCAAGGGCAAGGTAGGCTGGACCGAAGATGGGAAGGTCAGGGTACTCTATGTCTCCGGAACGCCCTACGAGCGTGGCTACCAACACGGTGTGCTGCTTCGCGAGGAGGTCAGAGACAACCTCCTTTCCATGTACGAGAAGCTACTCGATAAGTTCCGATTTGAGGAGCTGCTCGATGAAAGCTATGAGCGGCAGCGAGCATTTATCCCCCAAGAGTATGTCGATGAGATGCACGGACTCGCTCACGGCGCGCGAATCCCGCTACGAGTAATCCATGCGATCCACGCCCTTCCCGAGATCACTGAATGGGGTGGCAAAAAGAAGCTCAAGAAGGTCATCAAAGATATGATGGAGGGCGTCTACGGAACGTCGTGCAGCAACTTCAGCGCTACTGGATCTGCAACGGTAGACAAGACGATGTACACCGTGCGAATTCTCGACTGGGGTTTGCACAAAATATCCAAGCTTCACGAGTATCCATTAATTACGGTCACCGTGCCGGAAAAAGGCGTCGCCTCAGCAAACATCGGCTGGGTTGGGTTCCTCGGTGCAGTGTCGGGTATGAACGCAAAAGGGATCACACTTGGCGAGATGGGATACGGAGACCCTGAGGGTGAAACGATGCGTGGCACTCCGATGCCGTTCGTATTGCGTGATGTCCTTACCTATTCCAAGAACCTGGCGGATGTTCGGAAGCAGATCAGCTCGAAGCCTGGCACGAACTCGTTTGTATTTCTTATGAGCGATGGCAAAAACAACACCTCTGAGCTCTACGTGCGTGATAGAAACCGTTTTGAGGTCCACAAGCCGGGAGTGGAATTGAAAGATGACAAGAAGACATTCCCTGCCATCAAGGAAGTGTTGTACGGCGGCCACTACGAGGATCGCATGACAAAGATACTTGCGGAGCGTCGGGGAGCCATTACGCCTGAGGTGATTATGAATGAGGTCATCCCTTTCATCGCCATGCCCTCAAACTTCCAGAATGTTGTGTATGAGCCCAAAGGGCTTCAGGTGTGGTTTAACAATGCGCACGGCCCTGGTGAACGCGCAGCAGAGCAGCCCTATACGTACTTTAACTTTAAGAAAGCTCTGGCCGAGTTCGAGCGTCCTGCGAAGTAGTGGCAGCCCTGGAGGTGCCCGCCAAGATATTCGTAATTCCAACACGCATTTTGCCGATTGTTAAAACCTTGGTTCGCTCTTATCGTATCGACAACGTCACTGTTGTGGTCGGTAGGAGTCGATATGTATTTATTCACTAACCTCAGAGCGCTTGTAGTTGCCCTGGTAGTTTCTCAACTCGTTCCCTGTTGCATGCTCGCCTACGCCGCGACTATTGACGAATTTAAAGTGCAGGCAAGCGTTTCGTCCCCTGATACGGTCGGCTTAGCAAAGAAGGTCAGCTCTTGCTACAATCAACTAGGGATTCCGCGCTCATCCGAGGGTGGCGGTCGTAACGTAGCTGGTACAGTAGCTACGGTCAGTCGCGGTTTAGCAGACCTAATTGACCAATGCCGCAAAAAGAAGGTCTGCCCAGCCGGCAGCAAGTAAGACATTTATCTCTAGGAAGTATGCGCATCCCAATGCCGTAGCTGCTCATCGCTCTGTTCCTGTGGCGCAGGTTTTTTGCCTCCCAGGCGCTCGATAAGTGAGCCAAATTCTGCAATCCCCTCGGCCACTAGGTTGATCGGAAGCGTTAATATCTCAAACGGCAGCGCCTTCCAGTTCCAGGTGTCATCAAACTTACGCTTGTAGAACGAGAGCGCTGATTGCTCGATGTATGGAAAGGGAAAGAGTCCGCTCTTCTCCTTACTTGGAGGGAGTAACGATACCGTTTGCGTAAAGGCCAGACTCACGTAGTGATCCGCAAAGAGAAAGATCGTCTCTGGGCGTCCGATCTGCTCCCGCAGCTTCATACCGTACGAGAATGGAACTGTGCGATCGAGAATCCCAAGCACAAGGAGAGTGTCACGTCCGTCGAGATACTGCGCTGTGTACTTCGGATCGGTTCGTAGCTGTTTACGCAGCGCGGCAAAGAACTGCTCTTCTGAGTAGCCCCGGTCGGTGCTTACTGTGCGAATGTAGTTCTCTATACGGGGCTGATTTGAGTCACGGAACAGGTTCGTGAGGTCAGTGCCTCCCATAGCCAGCACATTGTAGCGCAGGCGCGGATCTACCCCAGCAGTAAGCGCCACGTTAATAGCGCCGCGACTAATTCCAAAGCTCCCGAAGGTATGCTTGCCGTATTCCGCTTGAAAGAAATCGAGCGCTAACCTGTCCCGGACGATATTTGCCCTAAATATCTCCTCAAGCTGCTCAAACTTGCTAGGATCCTTAAATTCGTTACTCCGGTTGACGATCGCTGCATCAACTCCTGACTCGACCAGATAGCGTGCGAAGTGCTTCTCTATAAAATTCTTACCGCCCAGCACCGGAAACACCAGCACGAGCGAATCTGTGGGTTTTTTTCCTTGAAAGAAATCGATAACTATCGGCCCAGCATACGAGTCGATAGTTACATGTTTATGGGTATAGTCGGCTGTGGTTTGAAGGATCTCCTCTCTAAATGATCCGTACGGCTTTTGGGGGTGGTAGTAACTCTCCATCTCTGTTGGCCTAGCTGGCGGGCCCGCATAGGATGAGTTAGCCGAGAGCCGAAAGCATCCGGAAGAGACTAGTGACGTATATAACACCGCTGATAGAAACCAGACTCGCCTTAAGGGGCAAAGAGAAGGATTTGTAGCCGAAGAATAATTTTGCAAGTAGCTCGCCTTATCAGATCGAGGATTGGCTCTTTACACAAACTCTATACGCCGCCTCTCTTAAATAAGATGTCGGCAAAGTATCGATTGTTCTGAATACCGAATACGATTTGTACGTCTATATCTTTTAGAGGGGCTTAGCCGACTTTCCGACTTACCTAGAACCTCCCAAACAGAAACGGCTAGGTCCCTCATTTTCTTTTGTATCTAAGGCGTGTTAGCCTCACCACGTGCCGCGAGCATCAGAGGCATTCATACCCATTCTGCAACCATCAAGGATACCTTTTAGTCGTGACCTCAAAGCAGTTATCGCTCTCTAATAAAATGGCCATCTTGGCCCTAGCACTCTTTGTATTGACGGTTAGGCTCTGCACCCTACCCTTCCCGGACTTAGTTGATACGACCGAGGGTCGTTACGCCGGAGTCGCTCAGATAATGCTTGAGCGAGACGACTGGGTGACCCCATGGATTCACTATGAAGGGCACAACCAGCCTTACCTAGGAAAGCCTCCACTACACTTCTGGCTCGTACAAACCGCCTTTCTGATTTTTGGCCAGAATAGTTTCGCTGCCAGACTTCCCGGTGTAGTCAGTGCTGCTGGCATAGCCCTAGCGCTCTATCTAGGAATCTTACCTATTCTTGGACTTGAGGCGACCATGGTTGCACTGGCGGTGTTTTTATCCTCGTGCATGACCTTCTTTTTAGGCGGTTCCGTGCTCTTAGACGTCACCCTAACACTTGGTATATCGATATGCCTCCTGGCTTTCCTGCACGTTGAGCGTTCAAAGATAGCTGGATATATCGCATTTGCCGGTGCTGCGCTCGGTGTTATGACCAAAGGGCCTCTGGCGTGTATTCTTATAGTGTGTGTTGTCGCTCCGTGGGCGGTCGCGCACCGAGTCCTGGTGAAGCGTTGGCCATCCCAACTTGCGCATATTCCGTGGATCCGTGGCGGCATGTTGTTCCTGGCCTTGGTCGTACCTTGGTATATCTGGGCAGAGCTTCGCAATCCGGGGTTTCTTAAGTATTTCCTGCTGAACGAAAATCTCGGTCGTTACCTGCACAAAGACTACGTTGATGAATACGGCTCAGGACACCGGCAGCCAAGAGGCGCTGGCTTCCTTATGATGTTACTAGCCGTCTTCCCCTGGTCCTTTGTTGTACTCAACATAGTAGCGCAACGTGCTAAGCAGGTATTTTCCAAGCAAACTATCACGGCGCTCGGCTCTGATCCGGTGCTGCTCTACGCTCTCTGTTGGGCTCTTAGCTGCCCAGTGCTGTTGCTCGGCGCAACACAATATACCGCGACTTACTTGATGCCGTCGGTTCCCGGATTCGCCATGCTTGCAGGTGTGCTCTGGAATAGATATCGCGACCACACAGAGCTGCCCCAGAGAATACTGCGCCAGACTTTTATGCTCGGCACCGGTTTTGTTATAATTACATGGATCGTTATCTCGATAGTTGCGCTGTGGTTTATTCCTAATTTAACTATCATTTTAGGCTCTCTTGGCCTCGCAATCTGGTCAGCGATTACCTTCATTCGCTTCGCCCGAACAACTACAGCCCTTAATCAGTGTCTCGGTATCCTCTCTCTGCTGGCTCTTGTATGCACGCTCACCTACGGTGCTGCAACGTTGTGCTTTAACAACAACCTCTCTACCAACAGATCATCTCGTCGTGTATTACAAGCAACTCAGGCGCTTTTACCAACCGATTCAGCATTGCGGATCGGTTTCCCGTACTACTTTCCATTTTCGGCATGGTTTTACCATAAACAGGTCCTTGGAGCTGAGGGTAGCGTCATTGCGATTGAGGAAGGAGATGTTAAAACGGCTCCGGTCGATGTACTTATAGTTCGCAAGCGTAACTTAGAGCGACTCAAGCAAGAGCTACCAGAAGCACAAGAGCTAGCCGCTATTGGCCAATGGCGGATCTTTAAACAGGTAACTCCAGCGCAGAATTAGAAGATGATTAGCCCAGGGCATCGCAATTCTCTTCTCTTAAATGGGGCCAAAAATGCGCGGAACCTACTGTCTTTAATGAGTTTATCGGTATTTAGCCGCACATTTTTATCCCTATCAGGAATGCCAGTCCTTTCCAGTAGATGGCGGGAGAATTG
>JBBALZ010000071.1:0-15005 GCA_040402735.1 Bdellovibrionota bacterium | reverse complement strand
TTCGAGTAGATGCGCCATTTTCAGACCCGCAACTGCCGAATTTAGGTTTAAGCTTTGCACTAGGCAGCGATACCATCCCAGTGGGCATCGATCATTCGAGCGAACTTTTCGTAGGGCTCAAGCCTCCACTATTTTCAGCTGAGTCTTCCAGTTGTCAAAAGCCACTATACTCTCAGTATTCATTGCTAATCCATCGACTCCTCTGCCAATTTACCCACTCGATTCCACGAAGAGCCCATCTTCATTAGTGAGCTGTCTGCAGCTCAAAGGCAAGAACCTTGTCCTTAATGTCTATCGTTACTCGCCCGCCACCCTTAAGCTTACCGAATAGTATCTCATCAGCGAGCGGATCTTTTAACTCCTTCTGAATCAGCCGCGCCATAGGCCGAGCGCCAAATACAGGATCAAAACCCTTTTTAGCCAACCACTCCTGAGCGCCGCGACTTACATCAAAGGTAATTCCCCGCTCTTTTAGCTGGCTCTCTAGCTCGCGGATGAATTTACCTACGATCATCACGACAACCTCTAGCGGCAGGCCGCCAAAATAGATCGTATCATCTAGTCGATTACGGAATTCCGGCTTAAAGAGCGCCTTAACCGCAGAATCTCGGAAATCGTTGGCTTTGGTTGAACCAAAACCGAGCGAGGCCGCCTTCTCTGAGCCTGCATTGGTCGTAAAGATCACAATAACATTCCTAAAATCAGCTCTTCGACCCTGCGAGTCGGTAATCGCTGCATCATCCATAATCTGGAGGAATATGTTAAATACATCAGGATGAGCCTTCTCTATCTCATCAAAGAGGATCACCCCATGCGGATGCTTACGAGCGAGATCAACAAGCAACCCACCCTCTTCATATCCCACATACCCTGGAGGAGCCCCGGTAAACCGCGAGACTGTGTGCTTATCGTGAAATTCACTCATATCAAAGCGGTGAAAATGCACACCTAGCTCCTGTGCTAAAGCTCGAGCCAGCTCAGTCTTGCCCACACCTGTTGGCCCGGCGAAGAGAAAGCTACCAACTGGCTTAGCTACTGACTGCAAACTAGCTCGGCTGCGCTTAATCGCTCTGGCGATCGCTTCTACGGCTCTCTCTTGGCCGAATACCTTGTTTTTTAGATTCTGCTCAAGGTGTCTCAGCACCTCTTCATCCGATGCGCTAACACTTCTAACCGGAACCCGCGCAATCATCGACACAACCGATTCGATCTGCTCCTCTGTTATAGTTTTGCGACGCTTGTTCTTAGCCAGAAGCACATTTGCTGCACCCGCCTCATCGATAACATCGATAGCCTTATCGGGAAGAAACCGCTCGTTAATGTACTTAGCCGATAGCTCGGCGGCTGCTCGTAGCGCCTTGGGAGAGAAAACCACCTTGTGGTAATCTTCAAAACGCTGCTTAAGACCCTCTAAGATCGTCACGGTCTCGTCAACTGACGGTTCTGGTAAATCAACCGTCGAGAACCGTCGACTAAGCGCTCTGTCCTTCTCGATACTCTTTTTATAATCTGAGTGGGTTGTACTGCCCATGCAACGGATCGCCCCAGAGGCAAGTGCGGGTTTTAGAAGATTAGCAGCGTCGAGTGAGCCATTACCTGTAGCGCCCGCTCCTACAACAGTATGAATCTCATCAATAAATAAAATAGCCTTAGGTCGCTTGGTTATCTCACTAATCACCTTACGAAGGCGATCCTCGAATTCACCACGAAACTTTGTACCTGCGACGAGATTTCCCATGTTTAAGAGAAATACCTCTGCGTCTGTGAGCTGCTCTGGGACCTGACTATCAACGATGCGTGCGGCGATTGCATGAGCCATCGCTGTCTTACCAACGCCTGGCTCACCGAGAAAAAGTGGGTTGTTCTTCTGTCGTCGACACAAGATCTTGACGGTGCGCGCTATCTCTTCATCTCGGCCGATAACTGGGTCCAGTTTACCGGCGCGAGCCAGTGCGGTGATATCCTCAGTGAACATCGCCAGCGCTGACCCGGACTTTAGCGCTGTATCCTCATCTCCCTGCTCATCGATATCCTGCTCAAAATCGGTCGATATCCGTGAATCGCGCTCAGGCTCACCCTTTGAAACACCGTGGGCCAAATAATTCAACACATCGAGACGGGTCACCCCCTGCTTGGCTAAAAAGTACACGGCGTGCGAGTCCTCCTCAGAAAAGATCGCTACCAGAACCTCTGCCGGAGTAATCACATCCTTCTGCGCCGAGCGTACATGCAAAATAGCTTTCTGAAGCACGCGCTGCACTGCGGGTGTCTGTGCTGGCTCAGCAGCGAAACCCTTTGCATTCTGTAGTGGTACTACCTCGACATTGCGGTCAAAGAACTGCTCAAGATCCTTTCTGAGTGTTGGAAGTTGCACCCCTACCTTTTCAAGTATCTCGATAATCTGCTCATCATAAGAGAGCGCGTAAAGCAGGTGCTCGAGACAAAAGAATGCATGCCTCCTAGTTGCTGCCTCTCGAAATGCTGCCTCTAAGGTCAGACCTAGCTCTGTACTAAACATTAAGCCTCCTCCATATCGCATTTAAGGGGGAATCCTTCACGCTGCGCTATTTGGTGCACCTGCTCGATTTTAGCCTCTGCAATCTGTTTAGAGAATATGCCAGCTACCCCTCTTCCGCTCTTATGAACCTGCAACATGATCTGCGTGGCCTCCGCGGGGCTCTTGAAAAAGATCATTTCAAGGATATGCACCACGAACTCCATCGTAGTGAAGTCATCATTGAGTAGGATTACCCGGTACATCTTAGGTTTCTGGGTGCGCACCCGCTCTTTGACTTGGATATCAGATTCCGTCTGGCGGTCTCTTTTTGGCATACTCGTCTACTACCTTATCACTAATCGCAGTTCGCTCACTGCAAATTTGATGTTACGAACGTTATGAAAGGAGTTATCGGCAGGGCTTGGTAATTCTCTGCTTCTAAAATGAGGCCAAAAATGCATAGTAGAGCGTACTGTATTTAATGAGTTTAACGACGCCTGGCGGCGCATCTGTATCCTTATCAGAAATGCCAGCTCTTTCAAGTAGATAGCGGGAGAATTGCGGTGCCTTACTGTTGCACGGTTTTCAATTCCTTCTCCTAGAATCTGATAACTTAAAGAAAAGCGAGAGAGGCGTGGCTCGCAAACATCATTCTAGCGCTACCGATACCGCTGCTAGCAGGTATACTGTAGGGACCCGAAGAGCACTCCTTATCTTGCCGCGATTCTGTAAAAGATAAATCACCATGACTATAATAGCTTTCCCACCAATCGAAACTGCTGACGAGGATGGACTGCTGGCTATTGGGGGCGACCTTGAGCCAGAGTCACTCCTGCTTGCATACAAAAGCGGAATCTTTCCATGGCCGATTAACGAGGATATCCTCGCTTGGTTTGCGCCTCCCGTGCGCGCAGTTGTATTTCTAAAAGACCTACACATCTCTCGCTCACTCAAGCGCGAACTCAAGCGTGGTTGCTTTGAAACCACGATGGATACCGCTTTTCATCACGTTATCTCGCGCTGTGCTGAGGTAACAAACCGTGGAGACCAGGATGCGACCTGGATTATTCCCGAGATGCTTGAGGCCTATACCAAGTTGTATGAACTGGGAATAGCACACTCATTCGAGGCCTATTTCGATGGAGAGCTTGCAGGCGGCATTTACGGAGTTCGGTTGGGGCGATTTTTTGTGGCCGAATCAAGTTTCTATCGAAAGACCAACGCTTCAAAAGTTGCCATGGTTGCCCTTACCGAGTATTTACAACAAGAAGAGATCACCTGGTTTGATTGCCAGGCGATCACCCCTTTTTCAAAGAGTTTCGGAGCTACTGAGATACCTCGTGCCGAGTTTATGAAGCTATTGGCTGAGGCACTCTCACAGCCTAAAGCATAGAGCTACTGCACCCCGCCGACCTCGGCGCTATCGAGAAAGCTCTGCACTAGGTCTGCTGCTCTGTGCAGGTCTGTAGTCTTTCTGTATGCTGGTATCGGCGAGAGAAGCTTCCTTACTCTCTCGATATCAATCTCCTCAAGCGCCGTTAGTGCGATTACCGGTGTCTCTGGAAATACCCAGGCCAGCTCTCGTAATGCCTTAATCCCTACCTCATACGAGGTCTTATAATCGTTGTGCTCTACACCCAATGTAAAAGGCATATAGAGATCTCCTACGATTAGGTCGGGAGCGTCCATACCGCGTAATTTGAGGAAAGCCGCATCTGGGCAATTAGATGTGACAACATCTATTCCCTGCTCGAGCAAAACATCGCTCAAAGCCTCGCAGTATTCATCATTGTTGTCGATCATCAATACGGTTTTCATGGCTTCCATGCCTCTAATAAAGAATCTCGGATTGCGGGGGAGGGAGCTTGAGGGGAAAGTGCAGGGGGAGAGGTTTTTAAAAATTCGGTAGTAAAGGAGGCTTAAATCCTGACACCGTCAGGATGCGCACCGCAAATTCAAAAGCCTAAAGTTGTTTCTAGTAGGTGTGTCATTTTCAGACCCGCAACTGCCGAATTTAGGGTTATCTCCACCCCGCTTTGCTAACCAAACCCAACAGGATCAAACACAAACCTACTCCACGGGGCGTTGCCTGAAAGCTTCTGAGCAAGGTTGGCGTGTTGTAGTAGAGTTTCGGCGGGAAGTTGGCGTACCACTTGCTGAGGCAAAGATTCAAGAAACCGACTAATCCTCCGCTCTGTCGCACGCACACTGGCTAACTCAATCTCGCCACTCTTGAGAGCTTTCACAAACTCATCTCGCAGCGATATCCCGTCACCAATCGATACGGTATCACCAACTACCAAAAACAGATCCAATCCCGCTCGGTGTGCTTGCACAGAAAATGTTCCACTCGTCACGGTGCCGTGAATGCCCTGCATGCCTAGCGCATCAGCGATTACAAGTCCTTTAAACCCGAGCTTTTCCCTCAGTAGCTGGGTTAGAATCGTCCAAGAGATCGTCGCCTGATTTAGAGGATCAAGCGCTGGCACCATAATGTGCGCCGACATAACCATCTCTATGCCCTGATCAATCAGGGCCTTAAAGGGAACAAGCTCCCTCTGTTCAAGCTGCTCTATACTGTGCGCTACTACTGGCAGTGCATAGTGCGAATCATCTGCGGTGTCCCCGTGCCCAGGAAAATGTTTTGCACACGCAACAACTCCGTGCTGTTGCAAGCCCTGCATGCAGGCAACCGCAGCCTTGGATACCTGCTGCGGCTCAATCCCAAAGGCGCGCTCATTTATCACTGGATTGCGCGGATTTGAATGGATATCAGCCACGGGGGCAAACGATAGGTTTACCCCTAGCGCTGCCAACTCTTCACCCATCGCTGATGCTACTTGGCGCACGGCGTCAGGCTCTGCGCCGTAAGTAGCTGCATACGGGAAACGGGTAACCGGACTTGGAAAGCGGTGCACAGCTCCGCCCTCGTGATCTACCGAAACTATAATTGACTGGCGACCGATGGCATTGCGGCAGTCAGATAACAGCCTGGCATACAGCTCTAACCATTGCTCGTAGGGGAGATCATGGCGAAAATTACGCTTGCGGAGCATTATCCCCGCTGGCCTAAGCTCTCGCAACGCGGCCTTTTCATCCTCTCCTAATTCTGCCCCAGAGGGCTCTACAATAAATCTAATGCCGAGGTCTGGAGCTTGAAGAGTGCGGTTCATGAAGATAAGTATCTTGTATCTGCACTTTAACTAAAAGAATAAAATGCGTTGCAAAACTGTCGTACCGTCACTAATACTGCAACTTAAGTCGCTGAAAATCATCGTACTTGCTATCGCGTGCCTCCCAATAGCTAGCACGTTCGGCCCGAAATGAACGATCAATTCGCTTAATACCTACAAGGCGCATAATCCCGGCGACTGGCAGAATGCCAACTATCCAAACCAAGCTAAGCAAAACCGCCGTCATCACAATCGAAAGATAATGGGCAAACTTCATCCACCCACGCCATAGAGGCATAAGCATTCGCGGCGCATAAAAACCCGTTGCAGCAAACACCACACCGGGGACAACCCAGCCGAGCGCCACGGATAAATCAACGCCTCGGTAGATCTTCCAGGCCGCTACTCCGAAACAGATCGCCGCAAAGAGTGCCCCAAACTCGCGCACGTGTTGACGCGCGGTCTTACCAAACGAGACAACTTCGAGGGGATCTACCGACACTGCTGCTTGCGGAATAGTGACTGCTGCCACCGGCTCCTCTAATCCAACTCGAATTTGGTCCTCCAATCTTCTCGCTCCTGCCATTTTGGCTGTTCCTCTTTTAACATCACGATATTACCGATAACGAGCGCATCCATGTTCGTTCTCATAAAGCACGCATAAGCATCTGCTGGCGTACAAACGATAGGCTCGCCACGAACATTAAAGCTCGTATTTACCAGGACTGGACAACCGGTCTTTGCCTTAAATGCCGCCAGCAACTTGTAGAAGGTCGGGTGTTGCGACACCGTCACCGTTTGAATTCGCGCTGAATAATCAACGTGTGTCACTGCCGGCAGATCCGACTTCGGCACGTTAAGTTTCGCAATTCCAAAGAGCTTCTCCTGTTCCGCAGTCATCGTTACACGACGATTCTTACTAACTGGAGCGACCAGCAACATGTACGGTGAATCGTAGTCGAGCTCGAAATACTCCGAGACATGCTCACGCATTACTGCTGGAGCAAAAGGTCGAAACGACTCACGGAACTTAATTTTTAAGTTCATCGTTGCTTGCATCGCCTGCGAACGCGGATCACCTAAGATACTACGATTACCAAGAGCCCGAGGACCAAACTCCATCCGTCCCTGAAACCAGCCAACTACTTTCTCTTCCGCCAGAATGTCAGCAGTCACCTTAAACAGCTCCTCGGGCTGAACCCGCCGAGTAACTGCTCCGAATTGCGCCAATTGGCCGAGCGTTTCATCATCCGAAAACTCTGGCCCTAGCAGTGATTGGCGCTGGGAATCTGTGTGCCCATTGGTATGGCGCGGATTGTTCAGATAGCCGTACCAAGTACACAATGCGGCTCCGAGCGCGCCACCTGCATCTCCAGCTGCTGGCTGAATCCAGATGTTCTTAAAAGGCCCACTAGAGAGTAATTTGCCGTTACCCACGCAGTTAAGCGCCACACCACCAGCCATACACAGGTTGTTGAGTCCGGTCTCTCTGTGCAGAAAGTTGGCTTGCCGCATCATGCACTCTTCAACAACAACTTGGATCGAAGCGGCTAAGTCCATCTCACGCTGAGTAAGTGGACTCTCAGGCTTTCGTCGTGGGCCATCAAAGAGCTGATCAAAGCCCTCGTTAGTCATCGAGAGCCCTTCCATGTAATTAAAGTACCTCAAGTTTAAGTGATACGAGCCATCCTCGCGGAGATCAAAGAGGTTATCAAAGATCTTCTGCACATAGCGGGGCTCACCGTACGGGGCTAGGCCCATTACTTTGTACTCACCTGAGTTTACCTTAAATCCTGTGAAGTACGTAAACGCTGAGTACAACAACCCTACCGAGTGCGGAAATTTAATCTCGCGCATAATCGAGAAGAGATTTCCCTTACCTACTCCTAGACTGTTGGTCGTCCACTCCCCTACTCCATCGATCGTTAAGATCGCAGCCTCTTGATACGGCGAGGGATAGAACGCTGAACCCGCATGACTCTGGTGGTGCTCAGTGAACAACACCTCACCTTCATATCCCAACTCACTCTTTATGGTGTCTGGAATCCACAACTTGTGCTTGAGCCAGAGCGGCATCGCACGCGCGTAAGATGTGTACCCCTGCGGTGCTGTTGCGAGATAGGTCTCTAGCAGGCGCTCAAACTTCAAGAGCGGTTTGTCGTAGAACGCAACGAAGTTAAGATCCTTAACCGTAATACCGCCAGCTTTAAGGCAATAAGCCGCAGCGTTCTTGGGGAAGTCTGGGTCGTGCTTTTTACGGGTGAATCGCTCCTCCTGGGCGGCGGCGATGATCTTTCCATCCGAGATCAAGCACGCCGCACTGTCGTGGTAAAAAGCCGAGATTCCTAAGATATTCATAGGCGCCTTAATCCTTATCGCAAAGCACTTAACAGCCTGAGTGGGTAAAGTTTGCCACACAATCAACTGCGGTGTCGACTGACTTGTGGTACTATGCTCTTGCTTTTAAGAGAAAATTAACTATTGAATAACGACTACTACCTCGCTTTTAAAGAGAATATAGGGCAATTGAGATGACGGAAAGCGCAACTCCTACCCAGCGGGCAACCGTATCGGCGTTTATTGTCTGCTGTAACGAAGCACGCCAGATCCGCCGCTGCCTAGAGAGTATCGCCTGGTGCGATGAGATAGTTGTCGTTGATTCCGGATCAACCGATGCAACACTTACGATCTGCCGCGAGTTTACCAATAAGATCGTTCACCGTGACTGGACTGGATACGTGGACCAGAAACGTTATGCCTTGTCTCTTTGCACAGGTGCATGGGTACTTAACCTAGACGCCGATGAGGAGGTCTCGCCTGAGCTGCGAGATGAGCTGATTTCAATTACCAGCCGCGATTACTCAGGAGATATTGCGCACAACGGCTACTACCTTAACCGAGTCGTGTTTTTCCTCAATCGGTGGTGGCGCAAAGGAGGCTGGTATCCGGAGTATCGACTCCGTTTCTGTAGGCGTTTGGCGACCACTTGGGGCGGAGAAGATCCACATGAGAAGGCTTTTGTTACTGGCTCAACTGCTCGCTGCCAAGGGGAGCTCTTTCACTACTCATTCTCTGACCTAACGGACTACGCCAGGCGGCTAAATACACTGGCATCTAACGCGGCCCTGACGATGCAGCGTCAGGGGGTGTCGCCGCGGGCATTATCGATTATTACTCGCCCGATAGCCCGATTTATTAAGTTCTACCTGGTAAAACGAGGGTTTCGCGAGGGGGTTGCAGGACTCGTTGTTGCACTTATTGAGAGCTACGGGGTACTCTTAAAGTACGCCAAGGTCTGGGAGCTCAGTTCGTGTAGCGAGGATGCTCCGATAAAATCGTCGGCGGGTCAGCCGAAAGCGTGAAGTTTATCCACATCGTGGCCAGCGAGACAGGGCCAAAAATGCGCGGCTAAATAGCGTTAAACTCATGAAATACACTAGGCTCCGCGCATTTTTGGCCACATTTTAGAGAAGAGAATTGCGATGCCCTGTCTAGAATATCCGTTTTATTATGCGCAGCTGTATGTAATTCTATACAGGTTATTTACCTATCTCTCTAAGAAAGTTAGGCATCTTAAGAGTAGACAAACCATCGCGGCCAAATATCGCAATTAGCTGCTCCATTATTTTATTTTTCAACGCTCTTCTGTCGGCTAGCTCCGTTTGTGAAGGCTGCACTTGAAATATTAACTGATGTAATCTCTTCAACCTGCCTTCTTCTTCATTTCTTCTTGCGTATTCTTCTGGGCCTAATCTTTCTTCATCTGATTTAGCTCCTTCTAGGATTAACGCAATGGCCTTTTTAGTTGCATCTGTGGCAGGAGTCGTTGCTGCATTACTTAGCCGCTCCGTCTTAGGTACGGTCCTACCTAAAGTAATAATTCTTCGTTTAGGGTCGCCAGCAGGAGGTGTATAGTCTTCTCGACGTATAGGAGCAAGAGCCGGAGTTGGTGTCTCCGGAGTTTTTGTGTCACTCTTCGTAGCTGGACCGGAAGGTGCCCTGGGGGCTTCTCGCTGATGACGTCCTGCCCTTTCCGGCTTTGCCGGTTGATTTGTGATATGTCCCCGTCGCTCAGCTGGAGTCCCAGCAGTTTGCGGTGGCGCGGGGTCAGTCGCTCGCGGAGGAGGTGATTTTGGCCTTCCTTTATTTTTTTTGCCCGTCGGCCTGCCTTTCTTATCCGACTCTCCCTGTCCTGATTCTCTCGTTTTCGGTTCGTCAAAATTTTTGGGAGTTGTTAAATAGGATAGTTGTTCTATTAAGCTCATATGTCCTATTAAGCCCACACGATCGTGATCGGTCGGATTTTTTGAGACGCGTGGGCGTTCCGTAACTCCGCTATGTCTTGCGTCTGGTTGGCACATACGTCCTCCTTTTGTATTTCAAAGTTCTAAATTAAATAAAGCCCTTCTATGATTCTCGTAGAAAGGATCGTTTAGCATATCTCTCTGAAGTTCGCCAATACCTTGCTGAAGCCGGAAATAGACCCTCTGAACTTCGGCCCGTATTCCATTAGGATATCCAGCTTTTTCAGATAGTTCCTCGGATTCATCCCAAGCGTCCATGACAGGCTTGATGGCTCGCCTAAAATGCCGCTCTCTTGATTCTCGTCCCGCTTGACTATTGGCGAATCTCTCCGTCGCGGGGCTAGAACAATTCAAATGTACCGGATTTAACCAAAGCTCTCCCAATATTGATAACAAACCATGCCTAGATAAGACTCTTTTGTACTCGCGCTTATAACGGTTGGCCAGATAACAAAACTGCAGGTGGTGTTTGGGCTTTATCGTAGGATTAACATTGACGCCATCCCGCGCATAAGATAATGCAGAGCCTACTCGCTGGTAGATCATAAAATCTCCTGCGGTTCTACGCCCCAGCATATCGGTGCGTCCACGGTCACGCACTATATCAAATGGGAAACTGTTACGGCCTCCGCCTGCATCATAAATCATCATGCGATAACCAGTCTGTTCATTTTGGGTTGTATTGAAGGAATCTTCCCCAAAGGGAACGTTAACATTTGAAAGAAGCATGATTGATGAGCCAAGAATTGCGCAGTCCCCAGGAGGGAGGCGACCTGCGATGCACATCTGGATTTCAGGGCACTCCAAATCAATAATTCCCTCTGCGCACAAGAAGCTTGCTATTAGGCTAATCTCCTCTGCGCTTGCAGTCGGCGGGAAAGTTAACAGGTGCTTTGCATTATCAACCATGAATGCCGTACCCGTCAATCCAAAGTGTCCCTTTAAAAATTCCAAACGGCATTCATCAATCTCATGAATTATGTGTACCTTTCCACCATTCGCCAGAAGGCCGAAGTCTTGAATGCGACACTGAATTACTTGCTCGCGAATCTCTCGCATACGATCTTTAAGATTTCTACTGACATGATATGGTACGAACCTAGCTCCGTTATCTCCTAAAATGAGCGGCCCGTCATAATGCGAGGTGGAAAGGCCGGGAGCACTTGTCTCTGCCAGATTGGGGCTACTCAACAAAGAATATTGGTCTGATGATCCATCTGAGCAAAAAGCAGGCCTCGAGGTAATATCTTCTGGAGGCGCAGCTTGCAAAAATGGATGGCGTCCACTTCTTCGAAATTCTTCTGAGGCCACTCCGAACATTACAGTAATTAAGCTTAATCGCATGCCTTCGCGTAGTGTTGGACCTATAGCCATCGGGCCTTCTCCGCCAAAAAGTTTCGGAAATTCATGATTGTCAAAAGCCTGAACGTGTGGCAATAAGATTTGATACCGTTCAAGCCAGAAGAACTTTTGTAACATTCGCTGAGCAGCGTCGGAGGTAAAAAACTGGGGTACTTTGTCAAATAAACCTTTTACTTCCCTTCCCAAATTATCGTTGATAGCAGCGAGATACAATCGCTGCGAAGGAACCTCGCTACCCTTGCGAAGCTCCATATCGATAATTCGTCTAGCAGCTTTAAACGCCTCCAACATCTTGATCAAATCTTCCATGGCCCTAAAAAGTTGCTGAGCGGAATCAAGCTGCCCAACTGAGCTACTTATCATTTCGGGTTTCAAAATACCGGAGCGTTTCATTGCTCTAAACGCTTCAGTTGCCTCCTTAAAATTAGGTACTCCTCGAGCTGAAATCTCACTACAAGCTAGAGAGCCATCTCTCATCGCGCGGCTGAGCGTACGCACGATCGATCTTAGATCAGGCAAGCTACAAACTTCACCCGCTGCACACGCCGATAAACAGCTTAGATACGCAACCGACCGGGCGAGCTGGTGGAAGCGCCTATTTTCCTCTTCACTCAATGCTCTCTCAAAGTTACCTACTTCATGAATGCGATCGGGGTATTTGCCAGTTTTATTATTATTATCTTCCCGCACTTCTGTTTGATATGGGTCCTCAAATTCGAGATCGATGTCGTAGAAGGCCGTAGTAAAATATGGGCGTAAAAAAGTCGTGGGATATTCCCCTCCATTTTCATCCTCTACTTTCTCACGTTGTAAGAGATCGACAAGATCATCCCTAACACGCGCTAGGCTAGCCCTTTTCTGTGTAATTTTAAGACGAACCTTTACTAGCTCTTCCTGAATGTGCTTTAGTTTACTACGCTCACCTTGTAAGTGTATCCTGGCCAAATTAAGTTCATTTTCGAGTTTCTGCACCACTTCCGCTATTTGTCCGATTTTCCTCCACAGACGCGGATCTTGATGATACTCAGGATTATCTTCAAACACTTGGCTCCGTTCATGGCATTCTGAAAGGCGATCTTGGAAGTGCTCAATTTTATCCTGGTGTTTTTTAATGCGCTCTTGAGCCGCAATAATTGAAGAAACGATTCTGAGTTCTTCATCTCCAAGACTAGACAGCTCTATCCTTAGCCGATTCTCATGTTCTTCTTCGGAACGTTGCTGTCTGAATTGCTCAGATGCTTCTTGCCTTTCCTGTCCATCCAATCTACCCAGTTCTTCCCAGGCTGCCTCAACCTGAAGTTGCTTTATTTCTTCGCTCAGCTCAAACTGACTGTTTATAGGATTAGCCTGCTCCAAAATAAGCCAGCGGAAGGTCTGCATAACTTCATCAAACGTTTGTAGCCCCAGCACTGCCGTATCTAACCAACTGCAGAGGACAGACAAACGATCCATATAATTTATAGCGTGCTGATCTTCCACGCGCTCTCTGTCTTGAGGATGAAACATAAATGAGGGCTGCCATCCAGGGTCACGAAGCTTTCGAAATACATTCAGGAACGCCAAGAAGCCAGGTGGTGGATCGAATGGTTGCGGCATCTTATTAGCAAAGAACTTCAGATAGAGCTCCGAAACGAAATCTTGGTCGCCCGCTGGAACCTCCATGGCAAGCCGGCCGTCATAATGCATCCATGTCAAAAGCGGCGTTATGCTTTGTCCTGCACAACTATCATCTTGGGGAGCATGTAACCTGTGTGCATTAGCCAGGCCCACAGCAGTGATTAAAACGATTGGTGGTTGATGATTTAATCTATTGGCAGGTGTTATTTTGGCTCGCTCCCCGAGTGGCGCACTGGCGGCATGAACAATTTCTCTCACTTCTCTTGGAGTAAAGTTATTTCCCCGTAAATTCGGAATTTTTGCTCTATCACCTTGGTTTTGAGGTAATTCCAGTAGACCTGGCATTGCAAAAGTTACATCTGGGCCTTCTAATGCCCCAATAATATCCGTCTTTGGTCGGTGTCGTTTGAACATTTCACATAGTAAATGAATTGTCCTCTTTTGCCCCCCTGAACCAGCCTCTTTAATAGCCTCTATCGCAAAACTAAATATATTGCAGGCCCGCTGCTCGTTCCCGACCCCGTAAGCTTCAGCGATTGTTCCTGTTAGAGCAATGGCGCATGGCAGATCGACTTCGGATAAACTGAGCACCTCCCTACCTTTTTTCTCCCAGATATTTTTCGCGTACTGATAGTGCGGCCCAACAGCCTGTGCCAGCGCCAAATGCGCCTCTAAACTTGCAGGACTACCCCAATCGTTAGGTTTAGGTTGTGGAATAAAGCTCTGATTCTCGTGGAACCACCAGGGCGCGCTGTCAAAAGAGAATACCTGCGAGGTTAGTTTTAAGGCATACTCAAAAGATTGTTGCGCAGGTTGCCCCGTCTCAATTAAATCAAAAAACAACTCCACTACTCTTTGAATGTTGAGGCCTCGATCTAAATATTGCGGGAGTTGGCGAACGAATTCCACGAATTGCTGAGTTTGAAGGATATCGAGCTCTATTTTTTCCTGTAATTTCAGGATTAAATATGCCACTTCAGGGAGACATTCTGGACCTAGCTGATCAAGAAGTTCAATACCACTTGAAGTTAAATTAAACTCATGTTTTGCATTATGCTCCTCTGGCCTAAGGTTTGCTACTATTCGAGCTACCTGCTTATATGAATGCTCTGCCGCCTGAAATGAATAATCGCTCCCTATCAATGTTTGTGCTAAACCAATTACTACTGCAAGGCGATCCTTTGCCCAGTCAAAGGGTAATTCTGAGCCAGCTGTTCGATCTTTAAAGTATGGTGCGACGACTCCGCGGTATAATTCTGGTTTCGCATGTACCGTGCTTCTAATATCTTCGGTCAATAATCGATCGTGGATAAATAACGCGAGGCAGATATCAGACTCACAGATATGCGCCGGGCGACGTTTGCCTAACTCAATACTTATTTTGGTAGACTCCCTTGAAATCCCCCCATCATGTTGACCAGAATGCAAGCGTTGATGAAGTTCTGCTAGCAGCCGATTTAGGTCTCCCAAGAGCAATGGAGATTCGTAATCTTTAGAGGTTTTAAAGTATGGTTCGCGCGCTTTACGAGCTTTTCGTCTCCTATCTACTACTGAATCCCAGTGCTCTTGCCTATTTTGTCGTTCAACAGGAACATATACGGAGACCGGATAGGTTCTATCGTTATCTCGTGAACAGGGATCGGTTATCCACTTCCTTTGTAGTGCTTTGCCATCGGGGATACTTGCAGGTACTTTGCAATGTTGAATTACCCAGCCCTTGAGCGCTTCATAGCGTTCTTCACCTCGTCGGGGAAATTTAAAGAAGGCATACTGGCTTTCTTGACGTCCCAAGCGTTCGCGAGCTTGTTCAGCGAGTAATGCTTCTAGGTCGATTCTTTGATTCTCTAGGTCGATTCTTTGATTCACGTTAATAAAACATCGTCTTACTATTTGAGGGAGGATATAATATTCATGTGCCCTAGGCAAATTTTATCCTAAATTCGTAGGGCATCGCAATTCTCCCGCTATCTACTGGAAAAGACTGGCATTCCTGATAGGGATGAAAATGGTGCAGATGCTCAAAAGCACAAAGGATTTTGATATTTGCGGAAG
>JBBALZ010000070.1:0-15037 GCA_040402735.1 Bdellovibrionota bacterium | reverse complement strand
TGATTTCGAGTAGATGCGCCATTTTCAGACCCGCAACTGCCGAATTTAGGTTTAAATTAGAGCTATTTCAAGAACATACAGCAGCTTTAGAGCGGCCGCTGCTTTTTAGATTGAAGCACCCGCTACTACTCCTACAAAATAGGCATCATAAGCTCTTAAGTGATTCGCGTTTTTGGACGAAGCTATGCTTAGGTACTGAATTTAGGGGGAGCTTTATGCCTATAAAGAATACATTTGCTAAATCATACTGTCTCTTTCTCGCACTTGTGTGGGTCTCTGTTGTTTCGTTGGGAGTTTCGGTGGCGGTTGGTGAGGACGGGGGGTATCGGTTTAGCAGTGTAACTAAGCTGGGGAACAGGGTAATTCTTCAGTTCAGGAAAGCGGACAGCCCTGCGTCTAAATCACAAGATAAGAAATTAGAAATTAGTGCGAATTTGCTTGGCGCGGGAGATCAAATAGTGGACGGGTATTTGGTTGACCGAAGGGCTCTACTAGCCATATTTGTCGGCCAGGAAGTCGCGATTATAGAGATATTCGGCGATGAGTCTAATTTCAAAACTCTCTCAAGATTCGAAAGACGGAGCGCCACCCAAGAAGATCGATCTTTTTTCGAAAGTTTAATGCAGGATGACAAAAAAATAATAGCTCTTGCTAATAAACAGAATGAAAAGCGGAATGAGAATCAAAACAAAAATTCACCAAATAATAAAAAAAAGACTGTGCCAGCTACCAATTGGACGCCAACAGATATAGCTGATTGTTTACATTTGGGTCAAATCGGATGTCGAAACAAGGATAAAAATAAAGAAATTATATGGTGCTGCAGTTTGGGTTATAGTTGTGGCGATAAACCGGGGAACTGCAGAAAAATTCAGAGACCTAAACCCGCTGAAAGTCCTATCCCTCAAAAGCCTAAACCCGAGCCAACGGCCACCGTTACAGCCATACCCTCGTCTGCCCCTTCAAACCCTAGCCACATTTGTCAAGTAAACTACAAGTGCAATTACAACGATGGAATTACTGCAAGGGGAGAAGTAAAGTGTAAGCCCGGAGATGTTAGTGTGCGCGGCCACTGGGGCTCAGTGGAGTGCACAAAGTGCCTGAAATCATTTAACACAGGTTGTTCAGAAGATAATGGTGGGTCAGCAAGGGGAGGCACTCAACCAGCTCCAGTAGTAATACAGCCTGCGCCACCAGCGCCTGCTATGCCACCAGTACAACCACCTGTAATTTGGCAACCACCACAACCTCCACGCTGCTCAGGCCCCTCATGTAATCGTCGCTAACACCCCACTTCAAACCAACACCCCTGAGACACCTCTTTAGGTGGCTCGGGGGTGTTGGTTTTTCTCTCTCTACAAAACACCGGCGCATCTCACTACTCTGTTAAGTGCAAATCTAGCTTATAATAAAGGGAGCAGTCATCGCAGTTCAAAATGCTGCAGCTGCCCAAACCCACAAAGGATTTTGGTAACTAGAGAATATTCTCAGACTGGTCTCCCCCCCCTCACCAAAACCGCTACCGCCCCCCCGCCACCTAAGTTATACTCCTAAGACCTATGTCCAAACCCAAACTATCAATCATCGGCACCAAGATGAACCGCCTGACGGGGGTGCGCGAGATCATGAAGGATATCGTCCGCGCCTTGCGCTCGGATCCCTCGAAAACATGGCTAAACTTAAGTCCTGGCAATCCTCTCGTGCTGCCTGAGGTTGATGCGATGTGGCGCGAATACGCACTCGATATAGTCCACTCAAAAGAATTTAGCGAGATCATCGGCCGCTACGGTATGACCCAAGGATTTGACCCTTTTATCGATGCAGTGGTCGAAACCTACAACCGGCTCTACAAGTGGAACATCAAGCGCGAGAACGTACTCATCACCGGGGGTACTCAACCGCTCTACTTTATGGCTGCCAATACTTTTGGAGGCACTGAGCCAATTAATGGAGCGATGCGCAAAGTCGTAGTCCCGATGGTTCCGGACTATACCGGGTACGATGGCGTAGTACTCAACGAAGAGATGATCGTTGGATTCAAGCCGCGGATGGAGATCCTAGGCGAGCACGAATTCAAATACCGGATCGACTTCGACGCGATCTCAATCGATCAATCAAGCGCTGCCATTCTCTGCTCCCGCCCGTGTAATCCAACTGGTAATGTTTTTACTAATGACGAGATGCGCACGCTGGCGAGTCACGCTCAAAAGTGGGATATCCCACTCATCATCGACAGCGCCTACGCTCCGCCTTTCCCCAATCTCGCGTTTGTGCCGATGGAGCTAATCTACAACGACAACGTTCTGCATTGCGTTAGCCTATCCAAGGCCGGACTCCCAGGTGAGCGCGTTGGCTTTGCTATCGGACACGAGCGTTACATCGAAGCACTCGAGCCATTCTTTTCTAACATGGGGATTCATTCATCGCGCTTTGGTCAAGCAGTAGCAGCTAAGGCTCTCCTATCAGGTCGATTAGCTGAGCTATCGGCTACAGTGATTCGGCAGTTCTATCAACGCAAGATCGAGCTGTTCCGTGAGGCGCTGCACCGCCACCTTCCTAAAGAGATCGACTGGTACCTACACTGCTGTGAGGGAACTCTATTTTCGTGGCTGTGGATCAACACTGCCCAGATGCACGACCTAAACATGTACCAGTCACTCAAAGGCGGTGGCCTCCTCTGCGTTCCGGGTTCGACCTTTTTCCCCGGATTACGCGACGAATATCCGCATAAACACCAGTGTTTACGCTTCAGTATGACGGCACCCGACGAGCACCTGGTACTTGCCGCCAAGGTTGTAGCGAGTGAGATTGCTGGGCATTCAAACATCGCCCGATAGGGTTAGGCTCTGGCTTACTGGTGGGCGGCGAGTCAGAAAATGATTCAGAGTCGGTTACTATTCAGCCGGGTCTATTTGTTTTACGTTAGCCCCTTATTAAGGCGCGGATTTGCGGAGCAAATCCGGGGTTAAGGAAAACTAACTATTCACCAAAGATAGCGCATCCCCGATTAGGGGATGACAAGAAAGAAAGCCGACCAAGTATGCCACTTTTGGGCAAGTCTTTCGGCCATCGACTTGATACCCCAGTGAATAGTTACCAGAGTCGCATTTTTAGTTTGACTCGCAGCTCTCCTATCTGTATCTTCAAATGATCAACGCTTTGTTTGAGGTGTGTACGATGCGCATGTTTAAGGATTCCTACAAGATCGGGGCAGATGGCTCGCAGCACATGCGACAGCCTAATCTGCGCGATTCCCTTTTGTAAGGTTGGCTTTAAACACGCCAGCCTTCCTAAGCTGGCGAATCTCCCCTCACATTCCCGAATTACCGCTGTTTACCACGTCGCGTACCGACGAAGTTCCCGCGGTAGGGTTAGCCCTCTCAAAGCAAACCTAAAGCGATTCGAGAAACCCCAGAGGCGATATCTCCCAGCGTAGGCAGGCCTAGGCGCTCGTGGGAGATATATTTATGAACGTACGAAAATTAATTTTGAAAAATCCGATCGGGTACCTAATGACCCGCATGTTGCAGTTCGCTCGGGAGCGGCGCCGCAAAGTGCTGATCGCCATGGTGTCATCTGCTACTGCTATGGCGGTGTGGCTCACGGTCCCGCTGATCTTGGCGCGATTTATTAACCGAGCCCAGACGGCAACAACTAACGACGATCTACTCGAGTGCGGCGCGCTACTCGGAGCCACCGTGCTCCTTAGCTTACTCGCCTGGGCATTTCATGCTCCGAGCAGAGTAAGTGAGGCGGTCACGTCCTACAGCGTGCGACGTAATCTGCAGCGTGGAATCTTGAGTATGGTGACGCGATTGCCGATGAAGTGGCATACCGAGCACCACAGCGGTGAAACGATCGACCGAGTTGCCAAGGCGAGTTCGGCCCTAGCTGACTTCTCTGAGGCCAGCTTTATGGTGTTGCAGCTCTTTACTCGGTTCCTCGTTGCTTTGACGATGATGAGCATCTTCCTACCGCAGGCTGCCGTTGTTGTACTGAGCACTACGACCATCATCTTGGTAGTGATCCTTACGTTCGACCGCACACTCGTTCCGTTATACGAGTGCGGAAACTCGGTGCTCAACCGAGTTGCATCGAAAGTTCAGGACTACCTAACCAACATTACAACGATCATCAGTCTTAGGCTTGAGGATCGTGTGATTGACGAGGTCGATCAGCAGCTCCAGAAGTTTCTGCCGATCACGCGCCGCGTGATAATGCTCACCGAAGCGAAGTGGTTCTGCAGTAGTGTACTGATAGACCTCATGCGGGGGACAACACTGCTCTGGTTCGTCGGTGTTGCTGTGAAGAGCGGCAAGGCTGTCGAGCTCGGAACGCTGGTTGCTCTCAACGAGTACCTGACATCTCTCAGCTATTCGTTCTTTGACTTCACCTGGAAGTGGAACGACCTGGTGATCAAGGCAACTCGGCTACGGGCTGTAGAGGGGATTGAGAGTGACTACGATCGTCTCGTAGGCACTCCATCCTTAGCGCGATTGCCTGCCGGGTGGCGCACGCTGACGGTAGAGGGTCTCTCGTTCCGTCATCGTGACAGTACGAGTGAAGCGGCTGGTATACGCGCATTCCACGCGACCTTCGAGCGCGGCAAGAGCTATGCGATCGTCGGTAGTAGTGGCAGCGGAAAGTCTACCCTACTCTCGCTTCTGCGAGGGATACATAGGGCAGACTCGGGGCGCGTCTTCTGTGACGGAGTACCTGTGCTTGATGGTTTGGCAGCGGTGTCAAAGTGCACCACGCTTATCCCGCAGGAGCCGGAGGTGTTTGCTGATTCGGTGCTCATGAACATAACCATGGGGATCGAGGGCTCGCCAGAGAAAGTAGCTCGAGCGCTGGAGATGGCTCGGTTTAGCGATGTGGTTGCACGGCTCCCTAAGGGCCTGGAGAGCAATATCGCTGAGAAAGGAGTCTCCTTGAGCGGCGGGGAAAAACAACGACTTGCACTTGCGCGAGGGCTCTTTTTTGCATTTGACAGCGACTCAGAGATAATCCTTCTTGATGAGTCCACAAGCAGTGTGGATATCACCAATGAGCGGGTGATCTACGAGAAGCTCCTCAAGCACTTTAGCTCAGAGCTGATACTAGCAACGACGCACAAGTTCAATCTTCTACCGCTCTTTGACGAAATTATCGTCATGAAGCACGGCGAGATCGTTGAGCGCGGTACGTTGACAGAGCTCGTGTCACGAGATGGAGCACTCTCGACGATGTGGAGTGAGTACTCTGACTCAGCATGGTCGGCCACGGAGGTGGCGAATCAGGCGTGATCAGGGGTGCTGTTAAACAGGGGTGCGGGACTCTCTGCTCTGCCCACTTTTGGGCGGACTAGACAGTCCGCGGTCCGCAAGCTGCAAGTTTGGGAGGCACCAGGCAATCTAACCAGCCCCTACCCATTCCCCACCTGCTGCGAGGTCACGGCGTACTGTCCCTGCTCTTTTAGCCGCTTCACCGTGGCGCGGATATCCTCTCCGCGGTCAATCGCTGCGATAATTTCAGCCGACTTGGCTGTCTCACGACTCAATACTGGAATAACTTTAGTCAACCGCTCGCGTATAGCACCGCGATTGCTCCATCCATAACGAAGCTGCTCAAGCAGCGCGCCCTCAGAGAAATCCGCAAACGACATCACGTTCTTTGGTAGCCCTAATAAATCAAAATAGCTCTTAACTTTCTGCTGAAACACAAGTGCTACAGCTGGGGTCAACGCAGATGTTGCTAAGATATTGGCGTGCAGACGCATACCAAACAACATCGACACGTGCTCAAGGACACCCTTTACATCGTGGTGATTGTAGTTCACGTTTGAGAAAAGAGCCTTGCCCTTGGGCGCCTGCACCGCTTGGAGCAACTGCTCAGTCACCGCCACATCAGAGTGTTGTGTGGCTACAAACAACACAGGCACTGAAACCTCCTGCAAAAAGCGGTTGAGCGCAGCGGCATACGTTGCGATGAAACTCTCCGCCGTGAGCGTCTGCTGCCCTAAACCGGCCCAGGAGTTGAGGTAGCTGTTGATATTGATAGCCAGGATCTCCTCACCAAACGGCATGCCGAGTGAGTTAAAGATCTCGCGATTCTTTTCCGGATTCGACGGCCGCACAGGGATAGCGTTGTCAGCGGTGATCAACATCTTCTCCTCATCTATTCCCATATCCTTGAGAAGGTTGTAGGAATCCACCTCGCGCACAGTGATAAAGTCTGCCAGCTCTGCAAGCTCCTTGAGCATCTTTTTGCCCCACGGAGTTGTTACGGGACCAGCGCCTACATTATAAAATCCAACTATTGAACCCTTGGCACGCAGATACTTTAAGTAAAGCCACGCTGATGACATGTAGTTGGTTAACGGATTAAACAACTTCCTATCGAACAACATCGCATCATAAATAATCGTGACCTTACTGCGGCGGATCGAATTAAAGGTTGGAACTCCTAGCATACCTACTGTAGCGTGCCACGGGAGCATGCTGATCGGTCGCACCTTATTCTGATAGTTGTGCCAGATATACGGCGGCCGATAGGTTGGGATCTCATACAGCATTCGACTCCCGCACGCTGTATCGATGCAATCCATAATCCCGGAGAGAAGCGCTGCGTCCCCCGCGTTACGTCCCGATGAAGAGCCTAAAATCGTAATAGAATTAATCTGTCCCATCCCTCACTCAAACTCCTGTAAACGGGCCTACCTACATAAGGCGTAACGACCTCAATCTATAGCAGCTTCAGAGCTCATTTGAAACCAGGGGCCTATTGTACTGAATCTATCCGGCTGGCTATGCCTCCATCCCGATACGCTGCATCCTGCATCAACGAGGACTCGAACTGGTCTGTGGGAGTAGCGTAGGTATCACACCTAAAAAACACTATATCGCGGCTTGAATCTTCCTTCTCCGCTAAGAGTCTCTCCCGTGCTGTAAAGACCCGCACTACGTTCCCCTTAAACACCCCCTGATGGGCATTAAACCATCCACTCTTTGCGGCATAGACCGTGTGCGGCTTACACTCCTTATCAACCGCCTCAAGTGGCAGGATCGTCACCGGCCGGTGTACGTAGTACAAGAGCGGGTCAAAGTATTCGTCGAAGGGGTGCTTAAAGACTGCAAGCGTCTCGTGCTCTGATGCGGTTGCCAACCAGGCATTCGCCATCTGATTAAACCCTTTAAGATGCGCCTTAACTGCAAGCCCTCCGTTCACCGCACCGGTCATAACGAGCAGTATTAAGCACCAGACCGCGCCGTATGACGTTGACAGCTTCCGACGAACCCCAAGAAATGTTCCCACTGTACACACCACCGCAAGCACTCCAAGGCGTGATACTAAGAGAGTCATGGCTTGATAGGCATCTTTCAAGTATCCCGGCGAGGTCAGCGCGAACTCACCAAAAAGCCCCACCCCAAACAACACAAGCACAAGCAGGGCGGCCAGAGTTACCTCAGTCACTCGGCCAACACGAGCAGCTCGAGCACGCGCACAATCACCACCAGACTCAAATAGTGACGACAATTCGACTCCGAGTTGCAGGGCCACTAACGGTAAGAGAGGCAGAAGGTACGAATGGCGCTTTCCCGATGAGAGCGAAAAGAGGATTAGCCCCGTGCACAAAAGAATCGAAGGCAACCACCGAATTAGACCTGATTTCGACGCATACGAGAGAGTTTGCGGCCTGGTGATACTCGATATCAGTACCCAAATAAGCACCAAGGTCCACGGAAAGGTCGTGCGAAGTAACGATGGCCCGTAGAACCACCACGACTCTGAGTTTACAAATTCACCACCGGAAAACCGCTTTATATTCTCAAACAATAGCTGTCGATCAATAAACGCCTCACCACCCACCTGATACGCAAAATAGTACCACATAACCGGCACTGCCAAGGCTATCCATCCAAAACTGGGCGCTAGAAATAGTCGCACTGTGCGTATAAACCCAATCGTACACCATCCAGACATTCCCACTAGCGCCACTGGTAATACAACCGCAAGCGGCCCACGCGCCAAGATGCCGATGCTACAAGCAAACCAAAAAAGAGTTCGGCCCCATTCCGATATAGGCTTATCACCACCACTCGATCGGCGTACCGTCAGAGCAACTGCGGCCAGAGCAAGCCAGACAGAGGCAGCAAAGGTCATATCAACCATAGCCAGGCAGCCGAGCTGGTAGAAGCCGTAGGTGGTTGACAGTATCCCAGCACTCAGTAATGCCGCACGTTGAGGATGTCGCGATCCTTGGAACGAACCGGTAGCCTTAGCAAAACTAAAAGCGATGAGCGCCACTACAAACAGGCATACAGCGGCACACAGCTGCGAAGTAAATCGAGCTGTAAATTCGCTCACCTCACCGACTCCAATTGAAAGGGCTGCAACGATCCAGTGATACAGAGGTGGCTTCGACGGGATTATTCCATTCCGTAAAGGTAACACCCAGCTATCATCGCGGATGATTACATCGACTACTTGGAGCTCACGCGCCTCAGAGCTACTACTAATGGCAGGAAGTCCCACAAACAGCGCTTGTAACACCAGATACAGCAGAATGCCGCGACAGATAGCACCCCAGGGAAATCGCACCTCTGTTGGAGTCATCGCTGGCCCTCTGGCAAAAGAACAAAAGAGGTTATGTGACCCGATACGATTGGGTGGAATTCACCAGAGGCCTCAACAACCATCGCACCATTCTCGTCTACACCTGCAAAGACCCCTGATATTAAGCGCCCAGCACCAAGGTCAACCGTTACCTTGCTTAGTCCGGATTGAAAACAGGATCGCTGAATCCAGGCACTCCGCACCCCTTTAAATCCCGCGCTGGTGATGAAATTCTGGTGCCACTTACGGAGCGAAGCGCCGATGGGAGCTACTAGCTCATGCGCCGATACATCAACTGCGCCTAGTTCGTGCAGACTCACTGATATATCACTAACCTCACTCGGAGCAGGCGCAACGTTAATCCCCAAACCAACAAGAATGCACTGCAAACCAGCTATCTGCTGAACCTCTATCAGAACACCTCCGATCTTGCGCAGCGATTGCTCACCTTGCAGCACCACTATGTCGTTAGGCCATTTAAGGGCGTTTTTGATCCCTAGACCCTCTAACTCCTCAGCAACTGCAACTCCAACCGCAAGCGAATACCCCGCGAGCGCGGCGATAGGTAGATCGGTAACAAAGATATACGTGACCATCAACGAGCCCTGGCTAGCAAGCCACACTCGCCCCTGCCTGCCCCTTCCCGCCGTTTGTTTATCCGCAGTTACTACAGCGCTCCATTCGGCGTTACTCGGTGGATATTTAGATAATATCTCACGCGCCAGATCCATGGTAGAACTGACCGAATCGTAGCGCCTGGCACAAGAAAATTCGGGAATATCTAGCGTTACGTACATGAACTATGAGCCGATCCGCATTGATATATCTACATTAGGCGCCTGGGTTGTCAGAGCGCCCACAGAAACAGCATCAGCTCCGGCTAAGCGGATCTTTGCCAAGCGCTCCCTGGTTATCCCTCCTGACACCTCGACCATCGGTGAATCCGGAATATCTCGTATAGCCTTTACCGCATCGACAATCGCCGCATCAGAAAAATTGTCCAACATAATTATCGTCGGCTTATATTCAAGCGTCACTCGTAGCTCTTCGATATTACGCACCTCGACCTCCCACGGCATATAGAGCGGCTTATTTGCCACAACATCGGCCAATGCTCCTCGTAGCCCTTTAGGGTGCGCATCGATGTGGTTATTCTTAATTAAGACCATATCACCGAGACAGAATCGGTGATTCCTCCCCCCACCTACCCGCACAGCGTACTTATCAAGCACACGCCATCCGGGCATCGTCTTGCGGGTGTCGAGCACTACAAGACCCGTTTCAACAGAACAGAAATCACGAGTATACGTGGCAACACCACACAATCGCTGTAGGAAATTCAATATCGTGCGCTCAGCGGCAAGAAGATCCCGCGTCAAACCTTTGAGTTCGGCGATTACTGTGTCTGCTTGCAGTAGCGCGCCATCCTCAACAGCAAGAGCTACATCGATGCTCCAGCGCCCCTCCTGCATGATAACTGGCAGCACCTCTGAGCCACACATCACCATCTGCTGACGAGCGATTATGCGAGCCGTAGATCGGTGATCCTCTGGAACGGTTAGAGATGCTGTAATATCTCCAAAAGCTAGATCCTCTTCGAGAGCGAGATCAACTAACTTGCGAATTAAATTTGCTCCCTTCATATCTCTCTCCCTCAATGACTCTGTAACGCCCAGCGGTACGAATACCGCGCAAGCACCCTCAGCGTAGCTGCTGCGGGTATCGCTAAAAATATCCCAAGCAGCCCAAACAGCTGCCCCGCTGCAAAAAGAGATAGGATGATAATCAACGGAGATAATCCGATCGACTCACCCATAATACGTGGGGTAATAACCATCCCTTCAAGAAACTGCACGACTGCAAATACAGCCAGCACCCATACAACGTGCGACACATCGCCGAATGTTACCACCGCCATAACACAACTAAAAAACAGTCCCAGCGCCGTGCCCAGATACGGCACCATATTACCGAATCCTGCTATAGCAGCGAGTAACAGCCAGAGGTCCACACCAACTATGCCAAGACCAAGGGCATAGAGAACGAACAACACCGTGCACACTATCGCCTGGCCCCGCACAAACGAGGAGACGTATCCATCGATCTCTCGACACACCCGCTCTACCTTAGAGCGCTTAGTGATAGGAAAGAGTGCCCGAAAGAATCCATGAATCTGGGGGAGATCTACCGATATGTAGAAGATGATAAACGGCAGAAGCAGGAGGTTGAATATAGCCATGGCACCAGAGTATCCACTCAACAGGGTACTAAGCACGCCACGACCTATGTTCTTGAGGGTATCGCCACTAATTGATGATGCGATTCCGAGGATTGAACCCTTGATATCGTCGAGATCGATGCTCGCCCGAATGCTTTCCGGAAGGTACTCTTTCATCCGCTCGAGGAACGGCCCAAGTTTATCGCGGCTGGTTTGAATATAGGAGTTCAGGTTTGAACTTAACTTGGTAAACTCATCAACGAGGGTCGGAACAGCAGTAACTCCGACAAGAGCAAGAACAGCGATAACGGTGACACATAGCACTGAAAATGCTACCGGACGCGAGAAACCACGAGCTTGGATCCTAGCGACGAGCGGATCAATCGCATAGGCGATAAAATAGCCGATGACGAGGAGCACAACTAGCTCTTTGAGCTGTACTATCAGCCACAACGCCAGCGCGATCGCTGCAACGGTGAGAATCCACCGAGGTGGCATAAATGACTCACGCTCTCGCTTCATAGGCGCCCTACATAAAGGTCAAAACTGGCCTGCCGAATATCTGTTCTACCTCTTCACACAACGCCTCCGAAGGCAGAACGCATATTGGTGTATTACTACCATCTCGAAGCACGATTGAAACCTCTCCAGTTTCAAGCTTGAGACGCACCTTCACCGGGCACGTCCCACTGTGCTTTTCAAAGATCATCTGCACCGTTGGCAGCTTAGCCTCAAAATTATCCTTAGAGTTCAGTAACAGGAACCCCTGCGTCGCATTACGGTCACGGAGCTTAATCAACGACTCCATCGTGTCTACAACCAGTGAACACCGTTCGGGGGTTACTTCAGCTCGTCCGGTAATCAACACCGGTTCATCAGCTGCTATCAGATTCTGTACCTGTCGGTAGGTATCTGGCCAAACTAGCGCATCGATCGTTCCCAGCCAATCTTCGAGGGCAAAGCTCGCATAGCGATCGCCCTTCTTGGTGTTTTTCAGCTTGAGAGCAGTTATAACTCCGCCTATTCGAACCTCTTTGATCGCCTTACTCTTTACATCAGCGGTCGTCACAGCACCAAGCCGCTTTAAATCCCACCTAAACTTCTCAAGTGGATGCCCTGATATATAGAATCCGAGAGCCTCTCGCTCATAGGCTAACTTTTGGTTCACCGGCCACTCGGGCCGCGGAGGCCCACGTCGCGGCAACGTTGGCTTGGTGTCAACCGCCCCGAACAGAGATATCTGATTAGGATCCACATCCTTATGCGATGAAAAAATCTTGAGCAGATCTTCAAGGCGCTCACACATATCACGCCGCGATACCCCGGTGTAATCGAGTGCACCACTGCGGATTAGATTCTCGATTACACGTTTATTAACCTGAGATAGATCAATGCGCCCCAAGAGATCCTCAAGGTCGGCGAATGCTCCATCTTTACGAGCACGGACGATCGCATCAACTGCCTTCTCACCGGTTCCTTTTACCGCGGCCAGACCAAATAGGATATCGCCACCACGAACCGCAAAACTTGATAGACTCTCATTAATACTGGGGGGCAGAACCTTGATCCCACTACGGCGGCATTCGTTAAAGTTTTTGAAGGTCTTGTCGCTATCTTCCATGTCGTGCGTCATCAGCGCCGCCATGAACTCAACACCGTAATGGGCCTTAAGATAGGCTGTCTGAAACGACACCAACGCATAAGCTGCCGTGTGACTTCGATTGAATCCGTACCGTGCGAAGGTCTCCATCTGTTGGAATATCTCTTCTGCCAGCTTCTTCTCTATTCCACGCTCTACACAACCCGAAATAAATCGAGTAGCTTGCTTAGCCATCTCCTCCGGATTCTTCTTACCCATCGCCTTTCTTAATAGATCGGCCTCTCCGAGTGAGTAACCAGAGAGCGCCTGTGCGAGCTGCATAATCTGCTCTTGATAGAGAATTACTCCATAGGTATCTGCGAGGATATCCTGCATGAGCGGATGGAGGTACACGATCGGCTCGCGCCCGTGCTTACGCTCGATGTAGTGATCAACCATTCCAGCATCAAGCGGCCCTGGTCGATAGAGCGCCAAGATAGCTACGATATCATCGAAACAGCTCGGCTTTAGCCGCACAACCATCTCGGTAATACCACTAGACTCAAGCTGGAAGACTCCCGTGGTATTACCCCCGCAGAGCAACGTGTAGGCTTTTGGATCTGCAAGTGGCAGCTTGTTTAGATCTAGCTCGACTCCCCTACTCTCTCGAATAATATCGAGCGCTGTATGCAGAACAGTCAGGGTCTTAAGCCCAAGAAAATCGAACTTAACAAGTCCGACCTTCTCAACGTAGGTCATTGAATATTGGGTGACATCGTTGCCATCCTTATCCACCATCATCGGTAGGATCTCATCAAGCGGCCGATCACCGATAACAACTCCGGCTGCGTGAGTCGAGGCGTGCCTAGTGAGCCCTTCAAGCTTCATCGCCAGCTCAATCAGCTCTCTCCCCTCTCCCGCCGCGTACTCAGCGAGTTTCGGCTCCATCACCAAGGCTTCTTTTAGAGGATAATCGAATCCCTGTCGCGGCGCTGGGACTAGCTGAGCGATACGATCAGTTTCCGCGTAACTCAAACCGAGAGCACGACCAACATCCTTAATCGCTGCTTTAGCCTTGAGTGTTCCAAAGGTCGCAATCTGCGCGACGTTCTCCTTGCCGTATTTCTCAACTACGTATTTAATAACGCGCGCACGACCGTTAATGCAGAAATCGACGTCGATATCAGGCATGCTGATACGTTCAGGATTGAGAAAGCGCTCGAAGAAGAGCTTATTAGCTATCGGATCGACCTCGGTAATACGCATCGCATAGGCAACAAGCGATCCAGCCACCGAACCTCGCCCCGGCCCTACTGGAATGCTGTTATCTTTAGCCCATACAATAAAATCAGCAACCACGAGAAAGTAGCCCGCAAATCCCATCTTTCCGATCAGTGATATCTCAAGCTCTAAACGATCCCAATACTTTTGAGTCTGCGCCGCCTCCCATTCACTGGCAGTCGACAAAACCTCTAGCCTCTTCTCTAACCCCTCTCTGGCGAGCGCCGCCATAATATCGATAAGTGGTCGCTCATCATCTGTGGTAAACTTGGGCATGAAGTAGGTCTTGGACTCAAGTGAGAGATCGCACTGATCGGCGATTATCCCCGCATTCCGGACCGCCTCTGCACCTTGCTTGTAGGAGGAGAACTCTTTGAGCATCTCTTCTTCTGTTTTGAGGTGCAGGGTAAAACCCTCATGTCTTAGGCGATCGGGATCCATCACCGTCTTACCGGTTGAGACGCACATGAGCACCTCTTGCGCAAAGTGATCTCCGTACTCAAGGTAGTGACAATCTGTGGTTGCTACCAGCGGCAGACCCATGGTGCTCGCCAGATCAATCACCGCTGCGTTGTGTTTCTGCTGCTCTTTTATCGGATGCGGCTGAATTTCCAGGTAATAGCGATCCTTGAAAACTCTTGCATAAAACTCAGCTATCTCTTGCGCTCCCTTGTAGTCATCAAGCTCTGTGGCCTGCGATAATTCACCAGCGAGGCAACCGCTTAAAACGATCAAGCCCTCAGAGTAACGCTCAAGTATCTCGTGATCTACCCGCGGCTTCTGATAGAAGCCCTCTTTGTACGCCAAGCTCGATAGCTTGCAAAGATTGTGGTAGCCAGCTTTGTTAGCGGCAAGAACCGTTAGGTGACACGTTCCTGCGCCACCCTTTGACGCCATCTTGCGTTCAAAGCGCGACCCTGGAGTAACGTACAGCTCACATCCAACGATCGGTTTAATACCTGCCGACTTTGCCTCTGCAGAGAACTCTACAGCCCCGTGCATATTGCCGTGATCGGTCATGGCTATCGCGGGTTGTCCTAACTGCGCGGCGCGAACTAGCACATCGGGAATCTTATTAGCCCCATCTAGCAGGCTATACTGAGTGTGGAGGTGAAGATGACAAAAACGGGACACAATACCCTATGTAACAGGCAAATTTCGATGAATGTCGCGCCTTACAAGGCACCTTTGGAGTGTACCCCTTTCCGCGTGCCTGGCCAAGAGTTTTACGCCCGAGGGAGAGCAGGCAAAACGGCGCGATTAGCGCCGTTATCGGGCAAAGACTCGCGTAAGCGAGGATTTGCCTCACTGTAACTACTCAGCAAATTCTGCCGCAATAACGTTAGCCCCTATTAAGGGGCGGC
>JBBALZ010000069.1:4852-15063 GCA_040402735.1 Bdellovibrionota bacterium | reverse complement strand
TCTCGCTACCAAAAACAACGCTAATCCGGAGGGGCTTAGTTAGGGGCGCTTACGCTTGATGTTCGAAAAAAAGCTTCGTGAATCGCTCCCTTGAAATCAGCAAGCCGCTCATAGTACCGAGAGCAAAAAAATGCACTTAATTCTATCTCAAGAAGCGCGCATAGCGCTTGAAGCCGTAGCTCTCTCTCCAGTAATTTGCGTTCCTGCTTGATTAAAAATCGACCCACACATTAATAATCTTACTTTTTTTTAACGCCTAGATAGACCCTTTCTGCGGCCCAAGTGTTTTTTTCTTTTACGGCGCAACGCCGCAGTTAATAATTTTGAGTACATGAGCCAATTTAAGACCCTCAATTGCCGCATTTAGAGTTTAATGCGGTGTTTGGTAAAAGTGCCTAAGTATTACTGAAACACTCGCCCTAATCGCCCGAAATCAGAGCTAGATCAAGGTCATCTAGATTATTACTCACCTTCTGCTCATCGAAGAACCGATTCAAACGCCTCCGCAACATCAGGCGTGATCGATGCAGCCTTGATTTTACCGCAGGAACGGTCAGATCGAGGATACGACCCACTTCGCGACTGGTAAGCCCATCAACATCACGGAGAATAAACACTGGTCGATAGTCGTCCGGTAGCTTGCGTATTGCGTTTTCAAGCGCCTCAAGCATCTGATTTCTAATGCTCTGCGCATCCACATAGTCGCTCTCAGGACTCTTGAGCATAGCTGCAGCGTTGGGCTGCTGAACGAGATCCTCAAAGGCAATACTGTGATCTTGACGGCGCTTGCGCAGCTTCATAAACGCTGCATTGACCGTGACCCTGTAGAGCCAGCTTGAGAAGGAAGATTTTCCCTCAAAGCTCTCAATCTTTCGGTGAACGGTAACAAAGACATCCTGCAACACCTCTTCAGCATCCTCGGCGTTTCTGGTCAGACGTGATGCCAAACTAAAAACCTTGTTGCTATAGCGTGAGAGCAACTCCTCAAAACTGCTCTGGTCCCCCGAGCGAAACTCCTTAATCAGCTCCAGATCACTCTTCCTCTTCGTTACCATGGGCAAACCCTCACTTTACTGATGCACGGCCGAATAGGACGCGCTTACCTACGTTGTCCTCCGTCACCGATCCGTGGCCGGAAGCGCTAACTACTATCCCCTCTGTATGCGAAAACCTTGCCAGCACCGGCAAGCACGATGCAGCTTGGCGAAAAAAGGATGCACCTAATAAATTCAGAGAGTTATAAAGATGGCTCCTGTTAAGATGTCTAACTTTAGGTCAGGTGTGTCAGGATTTTGATAGTGGTCATTGATTTATTGGCGGCAGAGCTTACCCACTTATTGACCAGCTAAAGAGGCAAAAATATCCCTCGTGAAGGCTCTCTTGTGACGTGCTAGGATAGTGAGGCGAGTACAAGAGGAATTGAGATTATGACATCAGAAAACGAAACACAGAAACAAGGCAAGTCATTTCAGGTAGTCGATAAGCGTCGTTTTGACGCTGTGGGCAAGGAGCGCGAAACTCAAGAGGAAGCCCCTCCTAAAGTTGAGGAGATAGCCGCAAGTTCATCCAGTGGCGCTCCACAAGGAGCTACAGGTACATCAGAGTTTACCATGACTGACGCCAAAACTAGCGAGGAAGCAGAACCTGTAGCCTTTACATCGTTTATTATGTCATTAGCAACGCAAGTTTTAGTTCAATTAGGCGAGATGCCACCACCACAAGGGATGGAGATACCGATAGACCTCGAATCTGCGCGTCAGACTATAGACATCATGGCCATGCTCCAGCGTAGAACTAAGGGCAATCTGTCTCCGGACGAGACTCGCTTTATGGAAGAAGTTTTACACTCGCTGAGAATGTCTTTCATTAACGCCAAGAAGAAGTCGGCATAGCTTTGGCATGATACACCGCTTTACGCTTTTAGGCTCCGGCACCTCCACCGGAGTCCCCCTGCCCGGCTGCCAGTGTGCGGTATGTACCTCAAGCAACCCGAAGAACTTCCGCAATCGCACATCTGCGATCATCGCGCATGCGAGCGGTAAGGCACTCCTCATCGATGCAGGCCCAGACCTACGACATCAGTGTTTGCAGCACAAGGTTACCCGAGTCGATAGTGTTCTTTACACCCACGCCCACGCCGATCACATTTACGGCACTGATGATTTGCGCTCGTTTAACTTCGTAATCAACGGTCGTATTTCCTGTTTCGGAAGCGCAGAAACGCTAGAAGGCTTGCGGCGCTCGTTCCCGTATATCCTTGAGCCCAACCCAAGCTATCCCGGGGGGCAGGTATCACAGATCGAACTTCACGAGATCTCCAACGATGACTCTTTTTCGGTCTTTAACTCAAACTTTCAAGCCTTTCCACTGCCTCATGGTAATATAACAGTCACTGGGTTCCGATTCGGAAACCTCGGATATGCAACCGACTGCAAAGGATTAACACCGCGTGCCGCGGAGGTTCTGCGCGATGTCGAGTATCTCTTTCTCGATGGCCTGCGGTGGGAACCGCACAACACTCACAACTCAATCGGTGAAGCTATCCAGATCAGTCAACAACTAGGTGCTAAACAAACCTACTTAATCCACACAACACACACCGTGGAATACGATGAAGTGTCAGCTCAACTACCTGCAGGGGTCGCCTTGGGCTATGACGGGCTAACTGTTGATATCAGCGAATAAAACCGGCTGAACTTGCGGTACCCGAGCATCAATAGCCGCAAGCAGGTCAGCGATCCCTATCTTTCTCGCTGCTGAAACCGGCACGGCATTTAGCCTAGCACAGAGATCCTGACTGACCTCAGGCGCGACTTTATCGATTTTATTGACAACTACGAGCTCTGCAGCTTGTGCCAAACTCATCTGATCTATGATCGAGCGTACCGCCTGATACTTGCCGACCGCATCCGGGTCCGCGGCATCAACCACGTGCACTAACAAAGCTGCGTCGTATAATTCTTCAAGCGTTGCTCGGAAGGCCGTTTCAAGCTCAACGGGGAGCTTGCGTATAAAGCCCACCGTATCGCTAATGACAACCATCCTGCCGCTTGAACCAAGCGCCTCTGTCGTTGAACGATTCGGCAAAAAGAGGCGTCGCTGACTAGGGTCAAGGGTAGCAAAGAGCTTGTTCTCCGCCAGCACCTGACTCCCCGTTAAGAGATTGAACAAGGTAGATTTGCCAACGTTTGTGTACCCCACCACCGATACGAGTTGCATCTGATTCTCACGACGCCGGCCCCGGCGGAAATCTCGCGACTCACGAACTTTACCGAGCCTGCGCTCAAGCTCTGATATCCTGTCGCGGATCGTTCGGCGGCCGAGCTCAAGTTTTGTCTCTCCTGGGCCCCGTCCACCTATCCCTCCAGAGAGTCGCGACAATCCAGCATCCTTCTCTACGAGGCGCGGAAGGTTATATTTCAGCTGTGCTAACTCAACCTGGAGTCGACCATCGGCGCTCTGCGCTCGCTGCGCAAAGATATCGAGGATTAACATGCTGCGATCAATTACCTTAAGCTCAGTAGAATTAGTAATAGAACGCCACTGTGAGGGCTTTAGTTCCGCGTCAAATATCAGAACTTCAGCTCCTAGCCGCAGACAGCGAATCACAAGTTCTTGGAGTTTACCACTCCCCATAAAGGTTTTTGGATCGATTCTCCGTCGTTGCATCACAGTATCAACAACGGTAACCCCAGCCGTTCGAGCTAATTCACGTAGCTCTAGCATCGAGGTCTCCGGGTCCACGTCTCCTTTATCATACACACCAACTAGCACCGCTCCGACTTGGTCACTATCTAGGTGAATTACCTCTGAGGCGAGGCTCTGCTCAATCGCCTCAACACGCTCTAAAAAATTATCTTCATACGCGCCCAGGTCTTTGACTGACTCAGTCATCGTTGTTGCCGTATCCTGCCCCTTTGCTGGAACTAGGTAGGCAAACGACATAGAAACGCGATTAGGAGCACTCCGTATGCTCGCCACCGCATCGAATCGCAAACGCTCAAGGTCGGCGTACACGTCGTATGGAATCGATGCCTGATCCTTATCCCGAGAAAGATCGGTAAAAACGAGACGGATATTCCGGAGCCGCGAACGCCCCAATCGATAACGCCCTAAATCGGGGAGATAGATGATCTCTTTAGTTCCAAGTATTACTGCCTCTACCCGTCCCTGGCGGTTAATCAGCACTCCGATCCGTCGCCGCAGCTCCTGGGCCACGGTGAGCATCTCTCTTGCAAGCTCGAGTGACACAAGCTCAGTCGCTTCAACAGACCGCTGATACAGTTTGCGAACCGCTTTAAGCTCTGATGGAGCGAGCCCCCGTGAATTACCAAAAACTTCATCTGCCATAAAATCCTGGCGCCACCAACGAAGTATAGCGACAGGGATCTGTCTGAGCTGCGAACTCTAGCGACGTTACAAACAGGCGCGAGTAATAACTATACCAGAAAAGTCCTTAAACGTCATGGGGTAACTACTTAAGCGGGGTGGAGATAATAACTACTCACCAAAAAAAGGCACCCCCGACTTGGGGGGTGGCAAGAAACAAGATCCGCTGTAACGGCCAGTTGACTTTTATTTGCGCCGCAACACGAGCAGCTCAGCCGTAAGCGGAGCTGTTTGTCCAGCTGATTGAGAGGCCGACTTAACGTAACGCTCAGAAATCGATCCCTCAATCCTCCAGAATCGATGCAAACACTCAACCAAGAGTGATTCTACAGCAGCTCTGTACTGTACCGTCTTAGAACCTATCCGGCCTTGACCAACGCGCACTATAGCGCGACCGCCAGGCTGGACTACCCGAGCCATCTCAACGAGCAGCTCATTGGTCTGATCGCTCCAATCGGATAGATCTCGGGGTGCCTCACGGTGCTCAGGAATATTCACTCCCAACCACCAAGTGCGTAGCCATGACTGTAATCCGTGCTCAATCAATCCTGGCTGATGCGGTGCAACTAGAGCTAAGTCTACCGATCCGGTCTGTACCCGATTGATTGAGGCTGAATCTGAGAAGAATACATCACGCTGCAACTTACTTGAGCCAGCGAGCGCTGTTGGGACTCCGTCGCGAAGTAATGTTGCCGCTTTCTTGAGCACTCGTGCAGATACGTGACGATAAGATGGAACTTCCCCCCTTTTCCGATTAAGGGTGGCTTGAGCATCCGGAGACAAACCCTCTGATGGGGATGAGTACGCCGATAGGTACGCTAAAGTGTGACCATGGAGAATACTCGCCACGATAAACGACACAAATTCAGATGCCCCATCAGTTGATGAGCGCAGAGCTGCCTTAACGTTAATTAACTCTCTAAATGTGTCAGAATCAAAGAAATGCGGAAAAGGTCCGGTGTAACTTTTAAGATCAACGGGACGTTTTACGGGAATAAACTGAAGCCTCAGCGCCACCTCTGCCAAGTCTGCTGGTGAAAGCCGCGCTCGCGCAAGTTTTACCAAACTGTGATCCTGTTCACATCCAACAAAACCTCGGCCAGCTAGCGCCGCCTCGACCCCGACTATTCCGGTAGAACAGAAGGGATCTAAAACCAGCGACCCCTTCTTTGAGAATCGCTCAATAAGATACCGAGCTACATACGGCTTCCATGGCGCGCAATACTGGAAGGCACCTTGTATACTGTGCCCAGGGGCGGAAGAACTGCTCGATGGCAGATCGAGCTCCTCATTGAATTGCTCCGTTTGAACTAAGCGTAAAACTGCTGACATGATCTTTCCTAAACCCACTACACTCTTAAAGGCGCTGTGAACTGCAATAGGTTTCCCATACAGTTCACCACACTTTGAAACCCTACAAAACCTGCAATCTGCGAACATAACCTGCGTCACGGGGCAGCTCCAGGTCGCCATCCGTAACCGGCATCCCCTAACTATAGGGACGAGCCTTTGCGACGGCTATTGATTAATTGGCAAACGGAGTTCTTAGTATAAGAGCCTTAAAATTTGCTAATGCCTTGGTATTACTGTGGATTAGCGCTTAAATGACCCGTCTAGCACTCAACGACTTTTTTTTAAACGGCGTTAGGGCATCGCAATTCTCTTCTCTAAAATTGGGCCAAAAATGCGCGGACCCTAGTGTATTTAACCTAAATTCGGCAGTTAAGGAGGATGAAAATGGTGCAGGTACTCGAAAGCACGAAGGATTTTGAATTTTTCGGAGGCGCAGCCCTGGCACCGTCAGGGTGAGCACCGAAAATTCAAAAGCCACAGTGATTTCGAGTAGATGCGCCGTTTTCAGACCCGCAACTGCCGAATTTAGGATTATCTCCACCCCGCTTTGCTCCGCAAAGCCGCCCCTTAATAGGGGCTAACGTTATTGCGGTAGAATTTACTGAGTAGTTACAGTAAAACGATGTGAGCCATAGCATTACAAGCCTGCATCTTAAAATCCGGGGAAGTAAACCTTACACGTACGTCTCTGACAGGGTCCTCGGCTAGGGGCAGGGGTAATTGGTGACCGTTCAGGATAAAAGAAGCATTAGGCGCTATCTGCCGATCTTTAGGTGCCTTGTCACCTGCCTCGTCGTTCTTGGAGCCGGACTCTTAATACCCCATGCTGCATCTCAGTCCAGTAATATCCTCTTAGAAACAGGCCCACTAAACTTATCAAGTCCGACTTGGAGAGATTATTGCAGATTTCCCTTCGTATATGTTTATAAATTGGGGCGTTCAGGCAGCAAAACGGCCCTCACCGTTATATCAGTATCTCCGTGGCTTGAAGTTAATCCAGTTGGCAATGCAACAACAGCAACCCTACCGCTGTATGCTAACCGAAGGTATCGCACTACTGTAACGTATAAAGACGGCAAACTAACCAAATCTCAAGACTTTGAGTTCGTTATGCCGACTCTAAAAGCCCCCGAGCAGATTACCTTTAACACGCAACTACCCGATCCGCAGATTATAGTCCCAGGCACAAACTCTCAGATATACTTCCAATCTTTAGGCGTTTGCTCACTAACATCTGCAACCATGGTGCCAGAGGCTTCAGCGGTTCAAATCACCAAACGCAGCGAGAGCTCAACTATTGAGGTACCGACAGATAAACTGGGACGTTTTGATATTAAGGTAACAGGAGCATACACAGGCGAGGGAGTCGACAAACCATTAGAGGGATCATTAGGAGTTGATATACGAAACTCTTCTCCAACTAAGCTGGAGCTATTAAATCAGTGGTCCCTATCCGATCCGCAACTATCCTACATGCCTTATGGAGATGATCGATTTGAGATAAGACTAGCGGATGCTAACAATCTTAGTTTTCCCTTATCCCTCGGAGATCTGGTGATTACCATCAAGAATCGAGGGATAATTATCAACCCAGCAAGAGATCCTAGAGTGCGTACCTCACTTTACAACTTAGGCGCATTCACATTCCTGGAGATATCCGCATACCCTAGGTCACTGGGTGAAACCTACTCCGTCTCCGTAAAGCACCTACCAACAGGGCTAATCAGCGAAAAGACCTTTACTCAAGTTGGTAGTTGGGAAACATCTTTCAATCCCAATATCAAAGTACCTGTGAATTCACCTCCAGAGATAAACCGTTTAAATCACCCGGCATGCGATACTTACTTAGAGAATCCGACCGGCCTTGAATACGCCTCCGGCAACGGCACACGCGAATATCCGTTTATTATCTGTACTAAAGAGCAGTTGCTAGCCTTAAGCTCAACAGAGCCTTTATATTGCGATAAATTTTCATGCGAAGGTGGTCACGTTGCCTTAGGTGCCAATCTCGATTTTGCGGGTGCTACTATCGATCCGATAATCTTAAGAGGTACCTCAATTGAAAATTTCTCTTTTGACGGAGGTTCGCGCGCAATCTCTAATTTTAAGATCGACAACGCTGCTGATGATTATCAGGCCCTGTTTGAAATTGCAGGATATTTCGACGTCCGAAACCTTACCGTAGTTAATCCAATCGTCACTGGGCACATGCACGTAGGTGCTTTAGTTACTTCGACGCAAAGCGCTAATCTGACTAATATCTCAATTATCGGTGGTCTGATAACTGCTGATAGCTATGTCGGCGGCGCTGCCGGCGCTCCCCTAATGGCGGAAAACGTTAGGATATTTGGCACTGAGATCTCTCACCTAAATGGATTTGTTGGCGGCCTAAGTCCGGAGATAAAGCAAGGCGACCAACTGCTATTTACCGGCAAGATAAGTATCGCCTCTGGTTCAAGCACCGCAGTAGTTGATTGTATCGGCGGAATTAGCTGTTTAAATTCGGGGACCCTGACCAACGCCGTATTTGCCGGCCTGATTACAGCGCTATCGGATCGTTTTATTCAAAATGTTGGTGGCATAGCCGGAATTAATTCAGGGTTTATCTCTCGAGTTACATCAAGGGGTGGTATCGTTGCTGCGGCGATTACAGTCGGAGGTGTCGTTGGTAGGGACAGCGAGAAGCAGCTACTATCTCCGTTTGGCATAGATCTCTATACATCAAACCGACAGGGACTATCACCCACTGCGTCTCTTATACAATTATTCAGAAGGTCGGCGATATCTTACGCTTACTTTTCAGGAACTGTGTATGGCGGAATTGAAAGGTCGAGCCTATTGTGTTTAGAGGGTGTAAACAGGCTTTTAGGAACCGTTGCATCGAGCACCTGCTCAAATAGTCCTATAGTAGCGCTTAAAGCATCCGAAGTAGGAGGCATAGTTGGTTACGCTAGCGGTCTAATTCAAGATAGCGAAAGTTCAGGGGCCGTTTTTGGCTTTTATAACGTCGGAGGCATAGCTGGTTCCGCTCCTAAGGTGGCTAATATAGTGCGCTGCAAAAGCGCTGGCACAGTTCAAACATTATCAGGATTTGATAATTTTGCTGGCTCACTAATCGGAAGGGCAGAGCTGTACCGGGGGATTTTCCCGCTTCGATTAGATTCAAATCAATCTTTGCAACAACCAGGAAACCCACCGTGGACAATAGGAGGATTCGGATCGAGCACCAAAGTTAGTCTGTTCTCAAATGTACCTGAAACCTATGATTCAGGAACAATCGATCCAAACATCCCAACCAATACCCCTACAGACACACCAACGGAGACTCCTACGCATTCGCCAACTTATACACCAACGGTTACTCCGACTGATACACCGACGGTTACTCCGACTGATACACCTACGGTTACTCCGACTTATACACCTGTCGATACAGCTACTCACACACCGACTCATACTCCTAGCAATACTCCAACCGATACTGCCACTGTGACCCCAACAACTACTCCATCAGATACTCCAACATCCACTCCAACTAACACAAACACTCCAACCTATACTCCTACACATACTCCGTCATCTACACCATCACATACACCTACTAATAGCCCAACACACACACCCTCCGCCACTCCGACCAACACACCAACTAATACGCCATCTGAGACACCGACACGAACTCCAACAGCCACTCCAACTAATACACCAGATAGCAAGGTGCACTTTAAGTCCGTTACCTGCGGCTCTGTGCCCTACTCTAACCAAAACTCCTACACGGCTGATGTTGAGTGTCTGGCTGTAATAAACAAACCTGCTGGCACCTCTTTAACTGAAACAATAGAAGTAGGCATTCACAAACATCCAAACCAGACTCTTAACCAGACTTCAATGCAGGCTCTATCAGCAACACTCTCCGGTTGGATTCCGACGCCGAGCCAAGATCTAAACGACAACGTGCAGGGACGTATCGTACGAGTGCTTGGCAGCCTCAAGGTAGCAACTGAAGCAACCATTAAAATGGTAATTAAAGTCAGCGGTACATGCGGCCAAAAATCTGCTATTATCGGCTTTATCTCCAGGTCCGACGGCACTAGCACAAACTCAGGGCCCGTTAGCATAGGATTCCCGGAGTGCGCTACCGCAACGCCAACCTATACCCCAACTACAACACCCTCTCAGACTCCTACCGTAACGCCAACATCTAGCCCAACAAGTACTTCAACATTCACACCTACTGTTACTGCTACGGAAACCCCGATTGATACAGCTACTAATACCCCGACAGAGACTCCTACTCACACACCTAGCGATACTCCTACTGACACTCCTACTAACACTCCTACTGAAACCCCAGTAGATACTGCTACGGAAACCCCGATTGATACGGCTACTAATACCCCGACAGAGACTCCTGCTCACACACCTAGCGATACTCCTACTGACACTCCTACTAACACTCCTACTGAAAC
>JBBALZ010000069.1:0-4752 GCA_040402735.1 Bdellovibrionota bacterium | reverse complement strand
TACTGCTACGGAAACCCCGATTGATACGGCTACTAATACCCCGACAGAGACTCCTACTCACACACCTAGCGATACTCCTACTGACACTCCTACTAACACTCCTACTGAAACCCCAGTAGATACTGCTACGGAAACCCCGATTGATACGGCTACTAATACCCCGACAGAGACTCCTGCTCACACACCTAGCGAGACACCAAGTAACACTCCAACAAATACTCCAACTGATTCTCCTACCGAGACGCCAATCAATACAGCTACTGATACGCCGACACAGACTCCTAGCGATACACCAAGCGATACTCCAACTGATACCCCTACCGAAACTCCGACCGATCTTCCTGCAGATACTCCAGCTGATTCAGCTACCGATACTCCAACACGTACCCCTACTGATACACCAAATAATACCCCTACTTATACCGCCGCTGAGACGCCAATAGACACAGCTACAGATACGCCAACTCACACAAATACGCCAACAGATACACAAACCAATACACCTACCGAAACTCCAGTTGATACAGCTACCAATACTCCGACCAATACTCCTTCCTCTACGTCAACAAACACAGCAACTCATACTCCTACCGATGCTCCAGGCGATCTTCCAACTAATACTCCGACAGATACGCCGATCGATACACCAACCGACACACCAACCGATACACCTACAGACACTCCAACACCTATTAACACCTCCACAAATACACCGACTATAAGTCCAACTACAACTCCAACTACAACTCCAACTTCCACTCCGACAGCAACAGATACTCCGACTACAACACCAACATCTACCGCAACCTTTAGCAGTACACCGACCAGAACACCAACTTACACACCTACCAGTACCGCTACCCCAACTGTCACACCGATTGACACTAACACTCCAACATTCACACCAACCTCTACTCCGACAAATACCCCAAGTGTCACTCCGACCGCTACTCATACACCATCTGCTACACCGACCAAAACTTACACTCCCACCCACACTCACTCAGCAACACCGACACCATCGAGGACACCAACATTCACCAGCACACCAACTGTAACGAGCACACCAACACCAGCAAACACGACAACATTTACGCCTACGGTAACTCCGACCCCCGAACCGCTGGTTCTGTCGATTAGTCTAGAAGGCATAACCAAGAACATAGATGGAAGTACTACCGCGTATTTTAGCTATAACAACCTGACTGATGTCGACTTAAAAATAAGCTCCGACAAGGCCTCTGGATCTCTTAACGAATTCCGCTCCTCGGGAACGATTGTATCTGGGTCACCTCCTACTGTATTTAAGCCTGGATTGTCGACAGGAAGTGTCGTTGTTACCTTTACTGATGAGTCAGTTACCTGGATAGTTAAAGCTAGCAAATCCAAACAGGTCGAGGCTAAAGCTACAAAAGAGAGTGCGCGAACCCCGTCTGTGATACCTTTAGTGGCATGTCGCGCATACGAGAAGGGGTTTCTCAAAGCCAAGTTAGGCTATAACAATCCAGCGCCCTATGAACAGGTGATCCCGGTGGGCAAGCTAAATGGCTTCTCTAAGGGTGCAAGAGACCGCGGACAACCTAGCACATTCTTCTCAGGTCTCAATGTTGCCGTTTTCAACATTCCTCTAACCGACCCGCTGGATAGTATTACCTGGAATCTTAATGGCGCAGAAGTCACTATAGACCCCACCACGACAGTTTGTTCAGGAATGTGCATTGATACTCCAGTCGGAGCGATAAAACGGGAGATCGATCAAGCAGCCGTTGATCTATCTGCTCTCATAAAACGGGCAGCGAGCGCCCTATCATCAGTAAAAGATTCGCGGAAAGGTCAACAAGTTCGCTCGAAAAATAAACGGGACGCAATTCGTGCGCAAGCAAAAGCTGCTTTATATGAGAAATTGGCTAAAGAGCTCACCATTCAGATCCCAGCAGTGACTAAAACGTGCCCAGAAGCCCCAGCTTTTTGTGTCACCGTTGATAGATTCGGCACGATTGAGGCCTTGAAGGGACTCTATGCGATTCAACGTGAAACTGTGATCAGAATGATGGCGCGCACAATTTTCAAAGCTACCGGCAAGACTGTACGCAGCCAACCCCTAGTTCGCAAAGCCAAAGAGGTCGAGCAGCGGGGACTGAAACAGCTCGGGTTACTGCCAAGATTCGCCGTAGAATGCAAGTAATCACGTGGCATTCTCCCCAGATGCCTACTCAAAGAGCGAGAAACCCAGGGAATCGAGATTCTTTTGTGCCACCTCCAACTCAGGCTGCAAAGACAACGCTAAGCGGAATTCCTCTCTAGCTTCAGCCGAACGCCCAAGTCTCTGATAGAGCACCCCTAGATTATTGTGTGCATAGGCATTTGAACTGTCTTGAGCGATGGCGTGTCGTAAATTCTTCTCCGCCTCTTCCATCTTACCTAGCTCAAGTTGAGCACGGCCAAGAGAGCTCCAGATGCGCGGGTTATCAGGCTCAAGTTGCGCAGCCTTTTCAAGAACCTCGATAGCATCCTGATATCGACTGCGCTCTATTAAAACTATGCCAAGATTGATCCGAGCAACCACATTCGAAGGCGCCGAGTCAACCACTCTCTTAAGCGACGCCTCAGCAAGCGCGTGTTCTCCTAGCCGTTCGTACACCTCCGCAAGACCCAAATGCACACGGATATCGGTGGGCTTAAGCTCCGCTGCTCGCTGGAGTGATTGGCGTGCCTCGTGGTAATTGCCGAGACGAGTTCTCGTTATGCCCAAAAGATACTGCGCATCAAAGTTTTTCGGGTCTGCCTCTGCTGCTCGGCGATAAGCGTTTAATGCTGAATCCGGACGCTTAAGCTGATCGTAGAGCACACCTAAATTATAAAACGTTACTGAGTTACTTGGCTCGATCTCCCCGGCTTTTTCCAAAATATCTGCCGCATCGTTAAGCTTACGTTGCTTTTCTAAAATCAGAGCTATTCCCTGCAAAGCGGGCACACTTTTAGCATTAAGCTCTAGCACCTGCTCATACACCCCTCGCGCCGCGCTGACCTCGCCTCGCTGCAGGAGGAGACCAGCCAAACCTATCTTAAAGTGTTCATCATCCTTAAGTCGAACGGCCTCACGAAGCTGCTTCTCCGCGCCCTCTACGTCGCCCTTCTTTTGGTAGGCCAGTCCGAGGTTAAAGTGCGCCTCAGCCATCTTTGGACACAATCCCTGTGCCTGCTTATACAACTCAATCTCTTCGCTCGCACCTTCTCCTAGCTCTAAAGCTTTTTTGACCAGTAGTGCGGACTGAACGCAATCTTCCTCCGCAGTGGCTAGTGTGGCTAGGCACAGCATCACACACATCGTTAATAGCCCACCCAATAACTTGAGCCCTCTACCATTCATCGAACTATCTCACTCCCTAAATGATCCCTCTTAGTGAATTGACCACATCGCGCAAACGCTCCTCATTAAGAACAGCAGCGAATCGCAGCCAGCTATCACATGCTTCACCAAAGACCGCACCCGGCGAGGCTACCACACCCGCCTCTACTAACAGATGTTTTGCCACATTGACTGACTGAAATTGAGATGCTCCGCTAACCGATCCAAGTCCCTCTGGGTACTGCACCCACAGACAGGCACCTGCAAAGGGCTGCGTCACACCCCAGCCAAGCTCATTTAACCCTGCACTCAAGACCTTTAATCTGCGCTGATAGGCGTTAACAGTAGGAGCCACGAGATTATCAAGAGCAGTCAGAGCCTGTGAAGCAGCGTACTGCAGGGGCAAAAACAATCCATAGTCAGCCTGCGATTTAAGCCGCGCAACTGCCGCTACTACATCCCTAGCCCCTACTAATGCACCTACGCGCCATCCTGGCACATTGTATGACTTAGAGAGGGAATATAACTCAACGCAACGCGCCCCTGAATCTTTAGCCCACAGCGCACTCTCTGCAGCCTCTCCAGAGAAGCACATCTCGCCATAGACAAAATCATTAACGATTGTGACAGAATGGCGGGCACATACCGCCCCTACCTCACACCACCATTCTCGTGAGACAACCGCTCCAGCAGGATTAGAGGGGAAATTGAGTAACAGAACCTTAGCGTTTGTTGCCGCTAGCACTTGCGAAAGTTCTTTTGCAGCCTGCGTCGGCTCGTTTACGGCTTGCCACGCTACGCTCTTCCCTCCTGCAAGAGCGACAGACGATGGGTGCGCCGGGTACGACGGTGTTGGGACAACTACTACATCACCAGGTTGCACAAGCACCCTTAAGGCGTGAAACGTCGCATCCTTACTTCCAAGACATACACACACCTGCGTCTCTGGATCTAGCTCCTGTTTGAAGCGGGTCAAATACTTGTGGCTAAACGCCTCGCGTAAACGACGCACGCCACGCGAAACAGCGTAGCGATGATTGGCGGTCTTAGTAACTGACTCAAGGAGTCGATCAAGAACCATCCTTGGGGGTGGGAGATCCGGATTGACCATTGATAGATCCCAAACTGTAGTGCCATCTACTGCCCTTTTGTGCTGCAAGTTTCTGAGATCTTCTAGATCGTTGTGCAGCAGCGCCTGATACGGATCAATAAGTCCGACACCTAGCTCTACATTCTTTGTGGAATAACAGAGAGCTTTACCCTCCGCAGGCTTCATAAGCTTTGGTCCTTAACCTAAAGTGATTTCGAGTAGATGCGCCATTTTCAGACCCGCAACTGCCGAATTTAAGTTTAACCTAAATTCGGCAGTTAAGGAGGATGAAAATGGTGCAGATACTCGAAAG
>JBBALZ010000068.1:0-15245 GCA_040402735.1 Bdellovibrionota bacterium | reverse complement strand
TTTTATCCCTGTCAGGAATGCCAGTCTTTTCGAGTAGATAGCGGGAGAATTGCGAAGCCCTAGAGGCGCAACTGCCGAATTTAGGTTTAAGCTTTACTATGCTAACTTTGTCTCTGTCGGGCTATCCGTAGGAAGGGCCGGCAAAACCCCTACCTAGCGATGACAAATACGATAACTAGACAATCAACGAGACAATCATGGAGCGCCGGCGTACCTCTGTCCGCTAACCTCCACACATAATAATTGACCTAAGACCACTGTGATTCGCAAATTTTTTAGAGGTAATACCCTAGCTTTGATCGGGCTCTTTCTTGGCCTATCAGTCGGGGCTGCGATCCTGTTGGCCAAACAGTGGCTAGTGAGCGAGATAATCACCTCCCTGGAGGAGGAGGTTACGGCATCGTGCGACTGCTCGCTCGCTTTTGACTCCATCTCGCTCTCCTTTTCTACACTTCGCGCCCGCGCCCGCAATGTGCGCATCTCAGAGAAAGGGGTCCCGCGCCTATCCTTTAAGGCTATAACAGCAAAGGTTGATGTATCAGAGATTAGAGATAAAAAAGTGCATCTGCAAAATCTCGTCTTGAACGATGGTCTTGCAGATGGCGTTGGGCCTGACTCGGTTTCATTTCGCTTTATTGATCAACTAACCAAGCCTCTTCCTCCTGAAAAACAGCGCCCGGATCGCTGGCGAGTTATCCTTGATAGACTTGAGGTACGGAACTCATTCCTACGCGAGTCGTTCGGCACTAGTGAGATCTCTGGCTCGGGGGTTTCGCTATTAGTAAAACGAGAAGGAGAGATATTTGCGCTAACTCCGCGTATTGAGGACTTCCGTTATACATCGTATGGCGAGACACCAGGAGCGCCTCCACAGGAGCTTTTCCTGGGCCCGCTCTCAGGAACTATCTCGATTGAAGAGGCCCAGACTCTCTTTAAAACTATTCAACTCGGACGAGACAGCTCACGCATTCAGCTATCTGGGTCCGCTAGATCGGATGACCAGTCCACTTTTTCTGGAGATAGCTCGTTTGAGATCACTGCCGACTATATCGGCCTCCCTGAATGGCTTAGGGGAATGATCGCTGGCACAACAACGATCTCAGGAACGCTCGGTAGTCCAATTCTAAACGGTAGCATACACAGCCTAAAATCCGCTCCGCTCACTCTGGCTCTACCGTTAGCGTCTGCTCTCTCCTTTCCTCAGGTATCAGGGGCCCTAACGATAGATGTAAATCACGGAAGTCCTATCGTTACTCTCGCCAATATAGAGGCGACAAATGGGCAGGCTACACTCTCATCCACAGCGCCATTAACACTCTCTGATCAGGGGCTAAACGCCGGATTCAAAGTGTCGATTCCGCGATTCGAATACGGCCCCTTTGGAGTAACGAAAGCGCAAGCACAGATATCTGTTTCAGACCTGCCTACAGGACTTGTGACCGACATCTCTATTATCTCAGATGATTTACTGATGCAGGGTTTTTCTCTGGGCCCGAGTAGAGTTCAGGCGCGACTGAAGAACGATTCGGTTGAGATATCCGCCGAAACAACTAACCGAACGCAGGGTTTGCTTACTTGGCAAGGCACTATTGATTTATCAACTCCAGATGCGGCACTCAAAGAGGGGCTACTTACCTTATCAGAGTACCGCTATCCACTATCTCTACCGGTGTCAAAAGATAACTTGAGCCCGGTTGCGCTCTCCTCTCGAATCACCATGCGCGGCCCACTGGGCTTAACCACGCTCCGTGCCGAAGGAGATGCGACTCTTCGATTTCCCGCTCTTTACGCTAGCTATCCGCTCTCTGGACGGGTAAATTTTAAAGATGGAGTTTTAAAAGTTTCACTTCCTAATTCCCCTGCTCGAGGCAACGCCGATCTCACTGTCGATTTCGGAAAGACTCAAGAAGGCAAGCTGCGCTTCACTCAGCCAGTTATTAAACTAAAAGAGCTCCTCGGGCACGAGGATGAGTGCAGCAGGGTCGGAGGCACTCTGGCCTATAGCTTCCCGCTAGGACAGATCTTGGCGGGAAATGGCGAGCTTACGATACATTCATTAGCCATCGGCTGCTCTCCGTATTCATTATCACTCCCACCTGAATCACGCATCCCAGTTAAAAATGGAGCGCTACAACTAAAGAACATCTCTTTATCAACCCTCGACAGCAAACTAGAACTCGGAGGTGAGGTCGGCCTCGCCAAAGGATTCGATATGTCTGCCAGGGGTCGTCTTGAACTGAGCTCGCTCCTACCTCTTCTGCCATCTTTAGACGATCTGCAAGGGTTATTAAAAACCGACATCACCCTCCAGGGCCCACTCTCACAACCTTTAGCAACGGGCACCGCGCAACTGATTAACGGTCAGTTCGGAGTCTCATCACCTGAGCTAGGAGGTCACCATATCGCAGGAGATTTTGAATTATCAGGGAAGACGATTCAGATTAAAAAACTCGCGGGCTCCGTAAACGGTGGGACATTTACAACATCGGGAACGCTCCTGCCGTTTGAGCCAACCAACTCCTCTCTACGCACCGAACTACGTGATGTCACCATTGAGCCTGTCGATGATGCGACTATTACCTTCTCAGGGGCTTTATCCCTCGGAACCAGTCACAGCAATCGCCAAACTTTAGCGGGGAAGATCGATGTGACCTTCGCTGAGGTAGCAAAGGACTTTGATATTAACAAGATAATTATGAACACGATCTCTGGATTCTTCGTGCCAGGGCGTATTCAGCCTGCCGCCGCCAAAAAGGCAGTTGAACTCGATCTCGATGTAGCAATTGCAGCGCCACGCAATATATTTATCGTCACACCGTTTTTAAGTGCTGAGCTAAATACAAATGTGCGGGCTCGTGGTAACGTTACTTCGCCATCTCTTGAAGGAACGATGCAGATCTTGAGTGGCTGGGTGGGGCTTAAAGGCAATCGATTTGACATCACCTCAGGTGGGCTCACCTTTAAACCCGCATCTCTTATTCCCAATCTTGAGATAGTCGGCGAAGGCAACTTACGCGCTCCCACCGGCGAAGGGGTGCTTGTCATCCTCGACGCCTCTGGCCCGCTATCATCACCTAAACTCTCACTCAATTCAGATAGAGGACTCTCGCAAAGCGAGCTGCTGCTGCTCCTCACCTCTTCACGGCCACTCGGTGAAAGCACTATGAAGGGGCGCATGGACTCGCAGTTTGGCTCAGATCAGCGATTTTTCATCTCAGACACCTCGTTTTCGAGCTTTAAATCCTTCTTTAGAAATCTTACGCGACTTGATGTGCTTTCATTCGAACCGGCATACAACCAGTTTACCGGCACCATAGAGCCAGCCGTTGTTGCGCGCAAAAACATCTCACCGCGACTAACCCTTGTTGGAGAAAGTCTTTTTAGCTCTGTGAGCAATTCACGGGCCGGTGGTGTGTACTCACTTATGCCATCGCTTGATATAAACGCGTTTTTTCAAACGGTGAGTACACAGAAAAACTCGATTCTATCAAGTGATCTGACATTCACGGTGTGGTCTGAAGAGTCGCGCTTTGTTGCCATCGAGATAGATGGCCTTGAGCAATTTAGCGAGCAATCAGTGCTCAATGCCGCTCGTCTAGGGCCATCGTCGCGTGTGGCCAATACGCCTGAGAGCCTTTCTTTGATTCAGAATCAGATCATTTCATACATGAACGAACACGCGTTTATGTCAGCCTCTGTGTCGGTAAGTTGCACCTCAGGAGATGCGTTCTGTCATGAATTACGAATCAGCGTCCGTGAGGGTAGTCCTAGTACGATCTCGCAAGTGCTTTTTGAAGGCGATGCGCTAAGCCAACAATTAGAGGAGAAAACCCGCTCCCTAGCACCTGCCGGCTCACTAGCGACATCTTCTACGCTAGCCGCGATTGAACGCGCTCTAGTCCTTTCGCTGCGCGGCGAAGGATTCATCGCGGCTCGAATCACCCCCTCGTTTTGGCACGATCCGAGCGCTCGTTCCTCTACTCTGGTAGTCAATTCTGAGCTACGTCAAGCGATCTCGTTTGTTTTCACCGGCAACAAAGCATTCTCAGATGAAGACTTCTTAAACAGTATCGATCTCTTCTCGCGCAAACGGCCCTTTGGCAACAATACGATCACACTCCTCATCCAAAATATCGAACAGATGTACCAAGAGGAGGGATTTCTCTTTGTTCAGGTAGCTCACTCTGAAGATCGGTCAACTCCAGGCAAGCTCATTTACCGTATTACTATCAACGAAGAGGCTCCAGTAAAAGTTAGAAAGGTTTCCCTGTCGGGTAATGCTACACTTTCGCGCTCACGGATCATCACTCTAATGAACTCTATGGGGATGAAAGAGAACACCGAGACACTTGAGCCAAGATACGCAGTCCCTGCTCATCTCGATGCATTAAGAGATGCGATTACTGCCGTGTATCACCACGAAGGCTATCCGCACGCCACCGTTACTTATGAGATCAAGAAACAGGACGACTCATCCTCTCTTAACGTCGATTTTACCATCGATGAAGGTGCGCCGCAGCTCGCATCGATAAGCGACGTGCTGGGCTACCCTGCGGAATTGACACTACCTAAAGCGCCGCCTCAATCCACTTCTCTGCCGAGAATAAACATTTACACTGACCTTCTGGTGTCATCGCTCAAAGACGAGGGCTACCTCTCGCCATCTGTACTAGCGAGCCCCTCTCACGACTACGAATCGATAGCGTTATCCGTTGAACCGGGACCCCGCACAATCGTCGAATCGGTGTCGTATGAAGGTCTAGTTGCAATCGATCCAAATACTGCCTCGCGCGTTACAGCAGTAAAACCAAAAGCACCGCTCCGAAGCGATGACATCAACCTGACAAAACGCGAGCTGCTTAAGACGGGGCTGTTCTCAAGGGTAGAGGTACTCCCCCAGGATGGGACGATCGATAGTCCGAGTGAGGCTATTATAATCCGTGTTGTGGAACGTCCACTCCAAACACTTGAACTCGGAATAGGTGCCAACTCAGAATTTGGACTACATACCTTCGGAGAGGCAACAAATAAGTCGCTTTTTGCCGATGGTCGTTCTCTATCGCTGCGAGTTGATACATACTTCGATCAGGCGCAGATCAATCCAAATGGCTCCGGGCTAATTAGTCAGGGCTTTACAAGCCTGCGTTACCTCGATCCGGCTCTCTTTGGCTCAGACTATACTCTGAACGAAGAGGTGCGTTACCAAAGACAGGAGTTAAGCACTCAGGAGTTCAATATCGACCGTCTGCTAGTTGGCTCATATCTATTCCGACAGATGGGTGCCAATTTAGCTATGTCGGCGGGACACTCACTGGTATTTGACAACCTCCAGGATGTTACACCCGGAGCGATCATCTCTGATCTCGATGACGGCTCGGTGCGTTTAAGCTTCCTATCGGGTGTAATTAAATACGACAAACGAGACGATCCACTACTTCCACGGTCTGGGTACACCGCGACCCTCGAACCTAAACTGGCATTTCAAGGTATCGGCTCGCAGGCTAATTTCGGTTCGCTTATCGCTAAGACTACAGCGATCCTACCTCTGGCAGGGCCAGCATCTCGCTATTCGCTCGGTTTGGGATTAAGTGGAGGAATGGCGCAGCCGTGGGGCTCTACAGAAGAGATTCCCATCACTCAACGCTATTACCTAGGAGGGCGCACAACCGTTCGTGGATTCCGTGAGAACTCGCTTGGACCAAAAGGAACGGACGGAGCAGTGATCGGTGGCGACACAATGTTATCAGGTAAAACGCAACTTCAATATCTTGCTAACGATTCACTTAGCACGCACCTATTCTTTGACTTTGGTAACGTGTTTTTACGTCACGAAGACTTTGCTTTAGATGACCTGCGAACGAGTATCGGAGTTGGTTTTCAGTACCTATCACCGATTGGGCCGATCGGATTTGATATCGGTCGCCCACTCGACGAGCGCTCAGGAGAACCCTCAGTGCGGGTGCACTTCTCGGTTGGTAGTATGTTTTAGGTAGCAATTTAGAACGGTCTTCCGCGCATTTTTGGCCCCCTTTTAGAGAAGAGAATTGCGAAGCCATAAATAAATCAGGGCTTCGCAATTCTCCCGCTATCTACTGGAAAGGACTGGCATTCCTGCTAGGGATAAAAATGCGCGGCTAAATACCGTTAAACTTATTAAATACAGTAGGTTCCGCGCATTTTTGGCCCCATTTAAGAGAAGAGAATTGCGAAGCCCTAAATAAATCTGAACTCTTTCCTCTAACCGTGCATCCTACCTCTCTGTAGCCACAGATTTACAGGCTTAGGTGGAATAGGTCCACTCATTTTAATTAGAAGGTTCGTTAGCGAGGCTCTTATGCATAGCGCAATAATAATTGATGAAAGTGGAACGCAGGCTGCAGTAGCGGATACGATTCAGCTGCTTAACGATGTTAAGGCATTTGCCGACATCCTTGTGGCGAGCACACGCCAAGCGCCGGAGAACTTATCGATTGGGATGTGGATTACCGCTGATTCAATAACCTCAGCTCTCACCCAAGCAGCTTCAATCGCCGCGAGCAAGCGGGTCCTCGTCGTTAGTTCAACTTTGGCATTTAGCGCCACAGACCTATCAAAGCTCGTACCTGAGATTGAGAATAGGAGCTTGAGCGAACACATCGTTGTGGCACTGACTTCTCAGGATGCCTCGATTGCCATCCCTGCACTGACACCTGAAACCATCGTCTCAGCTCTACAAACATTCGACTCATTCCCCTTTATGTGCGTTTCAACGGCGCGAAACACTCTTAAATCCACGTGTTCAAACTCTGCGGAATCGGCAGCCGAGATTCTGGCCGCCACCCTGATTCAATCGATATCCGATGGAGATTCAGTACGCATATCGTCCATAATCAAACCTCTTGTAAACTCGGAGTATGTGCAACAGCTGTACACACTCTCCAACGCCGCTAAGGCCCGATGCTTACAGATGGCAACAGATGGCTTGAATATCGAGGAACTCTTTCCCCAACATAACTGGAAGCTCTTTAGCAAGGAGAGCGCAGCAGCTTCATACCATTCACTGGCAGCTCTGTTCCTTCGCTTTGAGGAACCGGAGGCTGCGGCTCAATGCCTAGCGTGCAGCGAAAAACTCGAAGAGAGTCCACGCTATTTCGCTCTACAGGGTCTGATCCAGCAGGCGCAAGGTGAAACACTAGGCGCAGTGGCCAACCTTGTTTCAAGCCTCCAGTGCTATGAGGCACGCAAGACCACTGACGGAAAGCACTATCTCAGCTTCACTCCCTCTAACCTTGAGGTTATTAAAAATCGATTGGCCGAGGGCTTGGACGCTCTCAATAAGCGCGACAACACTCGAGCACTCGCATCATTCTCGGACGCAGTATTTAGCTTTGATAGCTTCTACTCTGACCATGGAGTGCGTAACCCGGCTGATGGCAGCAATTAACCTACCGATATCTCACACCTTTTGACGACATGAGCATAGCGCGCTAGACTACTAGCCTTCTTAGAGCTGGGGATTAATCGTGGCTGCGTCTGACTTCCCACATGGGTTGTCACGTACGTTGAGCAGATTAAGCTACACAGCAGGCCCTATACTCTTACGTAAGCAATTGGCGTGACGTGATTCATATATTTGCCTCACTTGGACTCCTACTCACAGCACTTGGGCTATCTGGGGGTGCCTGGTACGCTTGGGATAAGGTTGGCTCTGCAGTAGTTCCAGCTGGGCGCTACCTGGTCATTTTAGGGCTTATATCTGCGGGAGCTGCTATTGTCTTCTCGTATCTGCTAGGTCGTGGCTGGCCGTCAAAAGAGAGATTTACAGACAAGCGCGTATGGACACTTGGGTTACTGGCGATCTTTTTCTCAGATTGGCTCCTGCGACCGTGGGGACTCTTTAAGGGCCCAGCAATTAGAGGAGAGCTACTCGTCGGCGCTTTTATCTGCTATCTGCTCGTCGGCAAACGACGCTGGATACGTTTCTTCTCGATCTGGCCGGTTGTCGTGATCGGATTACTCGTGTGGTCATTTCACGTAGCCTCGAAGGGCGATCTGCTCTTCTCAGATGACCACGCCATGTTTCTTTTTCGGCTTAAGCTTCTTCGCGAAAACTTCCCTTCTATCCCCTTCTGGTCGCCTCTCTGGAACGCGGGCTTTGACGCCAGAGATTTTTTCGCGACGGGAGCCCTTAACGCATATTTTCTAAGCGCTCCGCTGCTCTATCTCTTGCCCGTAGAGACGGCGTATCCGATTATTATATGTGGAATCATATGGGCCCTAGCCCCGGCCTGCGTGTTTCTGGCAGCCAGAATTGTTGGACTTCCGGTAATCTCTGCCGCTTTGGCAACAACTCTCTCGTTATGCTCTGGATTATTCTGGTTCCGTTGGGCGCTTAAGTACGGCACCATCGGTTTTATTACCAGCGCGGCTCTATTTCCTCTGGTGATCGCATTAGCTGTCCGGTTTATTAGAGATACAAAACCATCAATACTGAGCGGCGCGGCTCTCTGTATCGTCACCACCCTGATGTTGCTCTGGTCTCCTTCCGGTATAGCGGCTCTACCAGTACTGCTCGTTGCGATCCCGCGTGCTCCACAACTTATTCGCTCAAAACGCCACATGGTTACCCTTGTTGTCCTTGTAGCCCTCAACTTGCCTTGGGTCTGCATGATGTGGAAGGTATCGAGCGTTGGCCGATTCTTAAATTCTCATACAGAGTCTCTGACTATGCCCACTCCGACACATACCAGTGATTCCAGCTCAAGTTTAACAGCACTGTCTACCCCTAGCGCCGTGAGTGCTACGCCGTATCGTCATAAGAGTAGTTCTATCAATTTTAAGAACGCTTTGAGTAATTGGCAGAACAATGCCACGGCTCTTAATCCTTTAATCGTAATACTCGCTGTGCCGGCGCTTATTGCATTTTCGAGTATCGCCAGGCCGTACATCATCGCGGTATCGGTGTGGCTAATTCTGCTCGGCACGGTAGGAGTCTCGTTAAAACCGCAATTAGAGCTTGATCGCATGATCGTTATCGCCTCAATAATCGCAACTATTCCTTTGGGGCAATACCTGGCTCAAATGTTCTTAGCGGCGAATCGAGGCATCCTTTGGAGAATCGCCGCTAGCTGCGCTGGGGCCTTTATGCTGATAGGTCCCTTTGCTGCCACGGCGGTTGTACTTAATCGCTCGGATGACACCTATAGCTTTGCAGACCGCGAAGTAGCATCGCTGGTGCGCACCTTATCCAAACATGCTGCAGGTGGCCGGGTGGTTTTTAGCGGCTGCGTACTGCACCAACTTAGTGGTGGGCACCTTGCTCCTCTTCCGATGTGGAGCCAAACACCGATGGTTGCCTCAAGCTATGCCCACAATATTTGGAAGTACGAACAACCCATCCCAGAGCCTCTATTATCTCGCGGAGATTCTGGTATTCGTGAGTTCTTCGATCTGATGAACGCCTCGCTCGTCACTGCTCACGAGCCGACGTGGATAGATTACTTTAAAACTCGCCCCAGCGAATACGAGCAGATCTGGAGAGGCACAGACTTTTTTGTCTTTAAGAGGCTTGGGCACGTGGCTTCATATACGGTCCGGGGAGAGCTGGTTGATCTCACTTTCACGTCTAACTCTATCTCATTTACCCCAGTTACCGACTCGCTGGTGCTTAAATTTCGCTACTATCCATTTATTGAGGCATCTTCATGTCAACTGCGGCCAGAGCCGTCCGCTGCTGGGTTTGATCTTATATCGCTTTCAGGCTGTTCTCCTGGAACACGCATAACTATTAAAAGCGTATCTCCGGCACGCCGTCTCTTTGGGGGAGTATAATGCACAGTCGTCAGAGAAACTCTGCTCGAATGCTCGCTAGCTCACTGGGCCTGCTGCTCGTATTTGTCATCGTATTGGTTGTCGTGTCTCTCATGGAATCGGTCGCTTTATCCGGCGATTTCCGCGTAAAGACCTGGTTTCCGCTAGTCAATTTGAATCACAACGGCTTCCTTGCATGGCGACTAGATTCACCTACGCAGATAGCCACGAAACTCTTTCCCAACTACAACTTTGCCGAGCGCCCACTTGTTGGCGGGCTTATCCTGGTACTTGGCACGTTAATCTTTATGATTAGGAGTAGCGCCTTGAAACCTTCTTGGCGACTAGCTCCGTACGTGGCCGCCGCTGCGGCTCCTGTACTTATCCTGCTCATTTTGGGGCTGGATCCTGTGGTGATCGGTTGCGTAGCTTGGATTCCCCTAGTTGCTGTGTGCGCTCATCGTAGTATGACAAGCGAGCGCCAGGCGCTTTCGATCTCTGTGCTCACTCTGGTGAGTATGCAAGCAGCCTTGAGTTCAAACCAGGCTGGCTTTGTTGGAGCAGCTACAGCTATGTGGCTAGCCTACCTCTTAGCTCTCTCAACACCGGGTGGCCCGCAAAGAGTTGCTATCACATCACTGCTTACCCTTGGCCCTGCTATTTTAGTGACTCTGACTGCTCCGATAGCCGATATGCCAAGCTACCCTAGATCAGCCCATGTCCTACCGTTTGATGGATCCTATGGCACTCTTCGTCCACTCCTGGGGCCAACATACCCATTTGACACGCTAGATCGCGCGGCTCTGCGTTCAGACTACGGCACTAGATCGCTTGCTCTGCTAGCTCTCTCGGCCCTTGCGTTTTGGGTGCGCAAACTACACCAAACTCCTGTCGCCCGTTACACAGGCAAAGTTGGATTTGTTCTGGCGCTTATGGCAACGCTTAACACTTGTCTTCCAGAGCCCTGGGCCACCATATCTCCGCTGCCTAGCCTTGGAAGGCTCCTTCCTTGGGGCACAACATACTCTTTAACATCTGTGGCTTTGGGCCTGAGCGCTTGGCTCTCAGTAACAAGCTTAATCTTAACGCTTGGTGCTTTTAGTTTAATACCATTTGCGGCGTGTGTTCTCTGGGTATCGCTCTATGGCTCACCTGCGATATTAAACCCAATCCTTCGTAGGGATGGGCTCGTAGCAGATGAAAAGATACGACCGTTAATCCTCTCTCCATCGGCAGCCATCTTCCGCTCTCTTGCTGAATCGGGCTTTGAGATTAAGCAACAACTCGATTCTATACGCCAGGCTGCTCGTATTCCAGAAAAAGATAGTCGCGAGCTTGGTGCCCAGGTCGAGATGCATCCCGCTCCACCACAAACCACCTTGGATCAAGCCCAAGCAACCGAAGCTGCTTGGCGCTGGTCTACACGAACTGGATCACAACTAGGAGATGAAGTTCTCACCGTACGTCTAAGCACCCCGCGTGAGCTACGCGGCATAATATTAGACCCTGGCCAATATTTCACCGACTATCCAAGAGGTCTAAGAATTACCGGCGGATCATGCGATCCATCCGCGGCGATCCTTCTGGCGCATTTCCCAGTTTGGCAAGGCTCACTACACGTCCTGCAGCGAGGACTTCCGTACTATGCGCCGAGAAATGAGGTGCGAGTGGTCTTCTCTGCTCCCACTACAGCTTCGTGTATCTTTGTATACCAGACAGGCCAAGCCCATTTTGATTGGTCGGTATCGCGGGTGCGGCTGCTGGTAGATTGAGCTTATTAGCGCTATTTAGGTTTAAACTTCTCAGCCCACCTACAGCTGGTGTCCCATCTTCTCTCGTTTGGTAGCCAGGTAATCATGGCTACACGGATCAGGAGTTGCCAAGCTCGGTATGCGCTCCACTACGCTAATACCAAAACGCTCCATAGTGGCTGTCTTTTGAGGGTTATTGGTTAATAAACGGATCTGACGAAGCCCCATAGCTAGAAGGATATGAGCTCCGACAGCAAAATCACGCTCATCAGCCTTGAAACCCAGCTCAAGGTTGGCCTCAACCGTATCACGCCCCTGATCCTGCAAAGCGTACGCTTTCAGTTTATTCTCTAATCCGATACCACGGCCTTCTTGACGCAGGTAGAGCACAACTCCGAGCCCCTCAGCAGCTATCAGACTGAGCGCACCTCGAAGCTGCTCTCCGCAATCGCAGCGACGACTCCCAAATACATCACCAGTTAGGCATTCGGAATGAATTCGCACCAGGGGCGCGTACGAAGCCGGTACGCGCTCTAGATCGCCCATAACCAGAGCGAGGTGCTCCTTGTGCCCCGCATCATCGGCGAACAGATGCGCAGCAAAATCTCCAAGGTCGGTCGATACCGAAGATACCGATAAGCAGCGCACTGCGATCTCGTTACGGAGGCGGTAATCCTTTATCGCAGCGATCGATGTTATCGCCATCTGGTGTTTGGTCGCAAATGCTCGCAGGTCATCACCGCGCGCCATCGTTCCATCTGAGTTAAGAACCTCACACAACACACCGGCATGCGCCAATCCGGCCAACCTAGCCAGGTCGAGCGCCCCCTCTGTATGTCCTTCACGTCCAAGAACTCCAGCTTCGTTAGCTATTAGAGGAAAAACATGCCCTGGTGTTACAAAACTGCCTGGCGCGGACTTAGGACTAATCAGGGTTTGAATAGTCTTTGCTCGTGCGGCTGCGGTAACTCCGGTAAGCGCTACATCACATGCATCAACACTCACAGCAAATGGAGTCTGAAACGGCGAGTTGTTAGTAGTAACCTGATACGGCAACTCAAGGGACTGCGCTATTTGCTCTGAGATACTTACACAGATCAATCCTCTAGCCTCCCTCATCAAAAACGAGATGACATCCGGCGTAACAGCCTCTGCGGCTATGATCACATCTCCCTCGTTTTCACGCTTCTCATCGTCAAGAACGAGTAGAGGCTCACCATGTCTAAAGCGGTCCAGCACCTCCGTAAAAGGAGTCAGCGACTCAGATGTAGCATATTCAGTTTGAGCAGAAACGTTGGTAGTCATACCTAAAACTACTGAGGCTCAGTAGCGCTACCCGCTTGTGGATTAGAGCCGAGACTCTCTAACGTATCAACGAACTGACTTACATCGGAAAACTCACGATATACCGAGGCGAACCGCACGTAGGCTATCTTGTCTATCTTGCGCAGCTCGTCCATAACGAGCTCACCCAGCAAGCGACTCTCGACCTCTTTTTGGCACAACTCCTGAATGCGCTTCTCAATCGCCTCAACCGCTGCATCAATCGTTTCCATGCTGACAGGTCGCTTTTCGCATGCTCGGCGTAAACCACCGCGGATCTTCTCACTATCGTAGTTTTCACGGCTACCATCTTTCTTGATTACAACCGGAAAAGCCAACTCTACGCGCTCAAAGGTTGTAAAGCGGTAGCCACACTCACCGCACTCACGCCTTCTGCGTATAGCACCACTGTCACTGCGAGAGTCAGTGACCGAGGTTTTATCTGAGTTACACTTAGGGCAGTACATAAGATACTAGGCCTTTATTCCTGCTTTCAATCTGCGCCGATCTTAGGATACGAGACGATGTCTGTAGAGCGGAAACTTTCGGCTCAGCTCAACTACACCCTCGCGCACGGAGGCCAACTTTGCCTCATCGTTAGCGTGGGCAAGTGCCTGGACAATAAAACCAGCTACCTGCTGCATCTCTGCCTCACGCATGCCACGCGTCGTTAGCGCCGGAGTTCCCAAACGGATACCGCTACACACTGACGGCGGCTGTGGATCAAACGGTACCGTATTCTTATTACCGGTAATCCCCACCTTATCGCAGGTCTCTTCTGCTACCTTACCGGTCACATTCATCGGCCTAAGGTCTACTACCAAGAGATGGCTATCAGTTCCGCCCGATACGACCTGAAGCCCATGCTTGATCAGAGCATCTGACAGCGCCTGAGCATTCTTAACGACCTGTGCGGCATACCTCTTAAAATCAGGCGAGAGCGCCTCACGCAACATAACCGCCTTAGCAGCTATGGTGTGCATGTGAGGGCCACCCTGCAATCCTGGGAATACAGCCTTGTTGATCGCCTTCCTGTGAGCCTCACGACCCATTATCATACCGGAGCGCGGCCCTCTGAGAGTCTTATGCGTTGTCGTCGTCACGATATCAGCAAATGGCACCGGTGATGGGTATGCCCCACCGGCCACGAGGCCTGAGTAGTGGGCTATGTCCGCCATAAGCACGGCTCCGACCTCATCTGCCACCTCACGAAACAGCTTCCAATCGATCCTTCGCGAATATGCTGTCGCTCCAGCGATGATAAGCTTAGGCTTGTGTTGACGCGCTAACGAACGCACCTCATCTGGATCGATCATACAATCGGATTGACGCACTCCGTATCCAACAACCTTGTAATGGCGACCCGAGAAATTGACCGGACTTCCGTGCGACAGGTGCCCACCATGATCGAGGCGTAGCCCCATGAATGTATCTCCAGGCTTTAGGAAGGCCTCAAAAACTGCTTGATTCGCCTGCACCCCTGAATGCGGCTGAACATTAGCAAACTCGGTACCAAAGAGCTCACACGCCCGCGCACTGGCGATATTCTCAACCTCATCAACAACGTGGCATCCTCCATAGTAGCGCTTACCTGGCTGCCCTTCTGCGTACTTGTTCGTCAATACCGAACCCATCGCCTCAAGAATCGCCTCGCTGACGAAATTCTCGCTCGGGATCATCTCAAGACCGTACTCCTGACGCTCTGTTTCGCGCTGAACCAGAGCGTAAATATCAGGGTCTACACTTTTGAGGTTACGCTTGCGGGACTCATAGGAATCATCGGTAAATGTCATGGCGAACTCCTAAAAACTAATAACAACTCTTACAAAAAAGGGCCCGTAAAGGGCCCTTTCAGCATACCAGATTATGGCCCTTTCGGGGAAATCTGTACGCTACTTTACGCTTGTTTTGCTAGGATGTACTTGGTTACATCATCCACTGTCTGAATCTTCTCGGCATCCTCATCAGGGATCTCCATATCGTACTCCTCTTCGAGAGCCATGATAAGCTCTACAATATCGAGCGAATCAGCGCCGAGGTCCTCGATGAAAGATGCCTGAGGATTAACCTCCTCAAGGCTGACACCTAGCTGCTCTACGATAATCGACTTAATACGCTCTTGAATCTCCTCAGGTGTTGCCATGAAAAACACGTCTCCTAAACGTTTCGTTGTTTACAATAAGTATTACGTCCCGAAGGCACAGTAGCTGGCGCAAGTCGTCACATTAGTCGTTGAAGAAGACGATGTAGCGCTCCCAAACAGCTTGTACCCTTCGAGCGTCAATCAGGTGATTTAATTAGAGGAAGCGATAATAGTCAAGAGCTCCAGCGCAGGGCCTCGCAATTCTCCCGCTATCTACTCGAAAAGACTGGCATTCCTGA
>JBBALZ010000067.1:0-15448 GCA_040402735.1 Bdellovibrionota bacterium | reverse complement strand
TATCCCCAGTATAGTGAAACACCACCATCCCATCGGCTAAGATTGGCCAGAAGTACGAGTTGCGGATTTCTGGACGATAAAATGCGCTATGAAGCGCGCTCCCAATAATGATACCGGAAGGAGACCAAATTAGACCAGGGCACCTCTTCCCCCTCTTTGCACACGAAAGCCGGGAAGAAATAACAAATCGACTTGTCTAGGCCAAGAAGTACCATTATCGGCCCGATGGTTTTCCGGCCCGGCTCTTCCGAAATCACTCCATTCCACCTCAAAAAGTATGGGCTCAGTGTTTGTTTTACCTTTAGTTGGTGGTGGAACCCCGATGCCGACTCTAGGGCACGTTGTGCTTCCAGTTGGTGCATCTATTCTAACATCTTTGTTAAACAAACCCTTGAGTTTATTTGCTATATTGTTCGGGTTTTCGCCTCTTCCAGCACCCATTGAACATCCCCATACAATCACATTTAAATTCTTAACGTAAACTTTATCTTCAGCAGGTCCAATCATGTCCTTAGCGTACAACGCTTCATTCAGGAAGCCGGCGCTCATTACCGTTCCGTCATCAGAACCATGACCAGCAACTATCAGACCTCCTATAGGTGCATTTCCTCCTGCTGTATCTCTGAGTGGGTCCTTTAAAGCCCCTAGAGCCTCCTCCCCGTTGGAAAAAATACGAAGGTCTACGTAGCATTTGTCTTCAATTAAAGCCTCAATAACACCAGAAAGGGACATGAGAGCTCCATTATGATCAGCCTCTGCCATTACTATTCGGCAAACAGGTTGACCAGGCTCAGGATTTGGCTTCTTTAGTTGCTTTAAAAAATTAGCCGGCAGTCTCGATATGACAGTTATGCCGTGCTTCTCTCTTAGGGACTTCAACTCCTTAACGTGTTCCTTCACATCATCTGAATTCAGTAATCTCCCCTCAATTCGCTCTGCTTTATCACGAGCCTCTCGACTCCGCCTACTTAGTGCCCTAAGCCTATTTAGTGCATTTTCCCCAATCTGATAAGCGACATTGTTGTTCACTCTGAATTGAACTAGTAAACCTCTGAGGTACTCAAAGCATATATCATCATTCAACTGCCCTATCCTTTCTCCTAGCTTGATAAGCGGGCCGCTGTACAGATCAGGATAGTCCGCTAATCTCTCTATTGCCAACTTAACACCAAATAGACTTGCAGAAGTGTCGCTACTCTCGATTAATCTCTCAATAAGCGGAGTAACACACTCTGGCGGAACAACTCCCTTGGGAGCTGAAAAAATACTACTCAGTAATTGTTCTACCTCTGAAAATGCTTTCCGCTGCAAAATTGAATCGAGTGAAGCCAAAAACATCATGTCATAGGGCTTCTTTTCCCGATTACACTCCTCTCCATATTTATAGAGCGGTTCAATCGACGTATTAGCCTGCAAGGGCAGAAGCCCTATTGTCGCTAGCATAGCAATCTCATTATCGGAATCCCCGGCCAAAGTTCTAAGGAACCCAACCGCGCTCCGCGAGTTCATATCGCTCAGAATGCGGGCTGCTAGTCGGCGGACCTCCCTATCCCGATGCTTAACAAGTGGCCCCAATTCACCAACGATATCGGCACCCAAATGAGACAAAACGGAACTTGGCTCTTTTGCACTATTATCTTTACCCAATTCAGCAACTAGAAACCGCGCGACTTCCTTAGGTTTGTTGATTAACTGGCGGACAAGCTCTCTAGGATAAATAGTGTCAAATAGCCCGACTAGCCGGAGTGCTTCGACTCGAACGGCAGCATCTCCTTCCCGTGCATTTGCTAGTTTTATTACTCTCGGTTGCAAACCAAATGATAGAACCAGCTCAAGCTTAACCGATGTCGGCAGAGCCGTGGTAAGTATCTCTTCTAGTACCCCTTCATGAACCTTCCCTCCCCACCTTACCGCGAACTTGGGGCCTCCAGTAACATTAACATTATAATTACAAAGAATCATCCCAGTTCCAGGACTAATACCAAAGTGGTCTCCGAAAGGTATAGGGTGCCATCCCACCAGCAGACCTGACTCATGCTTGTAATGCCGCGCCGGCGTTGTCGTAAGATGCAACCCTTGTTCTGCAAGACCTTTATGGACTATTCCCCAATCTTCATGTGCCTTCTTAGCCGACTCAAGCAGCGATACAACTTTCTCTAGCTTCTCCCCACTAATTCCAGTCAAATCAATCAACTCAGGATTAAAATGTGCCCCAATTAAATTACTCCCGAATGTCATTTGGGCTGTAAGATACCCGGGAAGGGGATAAGTATTTTGGCTACCGTTAGCCGCATGCAACTTGCCCGGTATCAGTTGCTGCAGAGTCTTAGAAATATCGACTAATATATTCCAATACCCCGTAAGACCCATTCTTTCCGTGAGCAATTTATCTCCTGATTCATTTTTGTTGAAACCAAACATCACCTCCATCAACCGCCCAGGCGGGTAAACAATCTTCGCCTCTGCGGCGATCAAACGCCTCTGATAGTTTCAGATGCGCGAGCGGAAAAGCCGTTCGCGGCATCAACTCTCCACCTCTGAGCCAATAAGTATCACCAGTGAGCTCTCCATGGCCACTCAGCGCCGCTAAAACAAGACCGCCTGAATCGATAGATGTCTGCAGGGATCTCGGGCTTTCAGGAATGGGCCCATCCTCTGCGTGAAAGAGCGAAAGCCCCGCGCCGTCATCCGGAAGTTCAATCTGAAATGGAAAAATAAGCTGCCCGGAGTTAAAGCGCCTGCAATATTGAAATCCAACGTCGAGCAACTCGGTGCCGTTAACGGTTATCGTCTCGCCGATATTGCGGCCCAGCATGTTGCCCAGATATGATGGAAGCTTAGTGGGGATAACTTTGAATCGCTCTCTTCCTTGATTTTCTCGAAGAGCTTGATGTGGAAAAAAGAGGTCTACGCCGTGATCCAAGGAGGCCCAGTGAGCTCTGTCGCTGAGCATCGTGTCTACGAAGAGGTTTTGTTGAGAGATCTGGCCTGGAACTAACTCCTTCGAGTCCTTAATCACGACAAGCTCCTCTCCGAGCTCACGCAAAGCACTGCGGCGAAATAACTGCGTGCTAACCACATGGTACCCTGCGCGGCAACTACTATCAGAGAGATCCACGTAGCCAGAGATAAGCATATGTCGATTGGCTTCGCCTCCCCGATAAGCCAGCACTGCATATTTCTGGCTAGCCACACTGAGCGTTAGGGCCAGAGACACCCCGACATTACTTAGGGACACCACACCTTCCAGTAGGTCTGGCTGAGGTCTGTTAGCGTTGTTACGCCTCTTCAGCATCTGAGAGAAATCGAGCTCTCCTGCTACTGAGGTAAGATGGAAGGAATTCACCGAACCCCGAGCTTCAAAAAGTGGGCTTCTAAAAAGTCTGCCGTCTCTAACGCTATGCGGAACTACGATACGACGATCGAAAGCAGCCTCGGACAGGAGACTATATAACTTTGCTGCACTTTCCGGTCTTTCCCTTGGTACGTAAGTATTGGTCTGATACATAGTCCCGATAAAACTCTTAGAAGGAAGACATCCTGAAGTACATTATCCTAAATTCGGCAGTTAAGGAGGATGAAAACGGCGCAGATGCTCAAAAGCACGAAGTATTTTGAATTTTTCGGAGCCTTAAACCTAAATTCGGCAGTTGCGGGTCTGAAAACGGCGCATCTACTCGAAATCACTGTGGCTTTTGAATTTTCGGTGCTCACCCTGACGGTGCCAGGGCTGCGCCTCCGAAAAATTCAAAATCCTTCGTGCTTTCGAGTACCTGCACCATTTTCATCCTCCTTAACTGCCGAATTTAGGTTAAACCCTGGCACCGTCAGGGTGAGCACCGACAATTCAAAAGACGCGGTGATTTTGAGTAGATGCGCCATTTTTGAGACCCGCAACTGCCTAATTTAGGTTTAAAGAAGCCTCCGCCAAATACAGAGCCGGAGATCTCGATGTTAAATTTCCAGACGGAACCTACAAGCCGCCGCTGTTTACTGTGGCTTACTGCGGAACTATGTTGGGCGCTACCGGATAGGTCTATCTACCGGTCAGTTAATCAAGCGGAAAAGAGTTGCCTAATTCACTGAAAAACTTTCGACTATTTCGAGCATCGTCCTGAACCCTTGCGCATCCTCGCCGAAGCGCTCTAGCATCTGAGCTCGCAGTGTTGGAGCAAACTCCTGCTCGTATCTCTCAAAAGCCTGCATCGATTCCGCTCGGTACTGGATCGCGTACGTTTTACCACCCTGCTCAAAGCCGAGCACCCTGACCAGCGTAGCCCCGCCAAAAACACCCAGACCAAGCATCTGCGGTATATGCTCCTCCCGAAGCCATTCCAGCCATTCGTCAACGCGATTCTCTGATACGTTAACCGTTACGTTATAGATAATTCCCGACATCCTGGGCCCCTTTTAAGGGCACATTGCCATACAGACGGCGCCCTTCCAAAACACAGATTTGACCGTCACTATACTCAACAGCGGTGAAAAAGACATTGGCCTGCCTAAAAGATTGGCCTGCCAGCAAGACTAGCCCGCTCGACCGGCAGATTACCCTCCAAGACCTGGCTACAACTCCCTTCAGTTGTCTACGCCTTCCAACCAAGCCCCTTTTTGCATACTATAGCGGCATGAGACCTAAACTATTCACTGGGGTATCAAGTCGATGGCCGAAAGAATTGCCCAAAAGTGGCATACTTAGTGGGCTTTTTTTCTTGTCATCCCCTAATCGGGGATGCGCTATCTTTGGTGAATAGTTAGTTTTCCTTAACCCCGGATTTGCTCCGCAAATCCGCCCCTTAATAAGGGGCTAACGTAAAACAAATAAACCCGGCTGAATAGTAACATGAGATCTAAACTAATCACCAGCCTCCACGCCGCAACCAACCTATCTCTAGATATACTTGAGAAGAACTTAGGACCAACAAAGGACACTAAACATGGTGATTTTGCCTTGCCGTGCTTCCTTCTCGCTAAGGAATGGGGAATGGCGCCGGCCGATTGCGCCAAGAAGCTCGCATCGACCATCGAGCTTCCCCCAGAGATCTCAAAGGCAGAGTGCATGGGCCCTTACCTAAACTTTTTCCTAGATCGCTCGCAGGTGCTCTCAGATATCACCAGAGAGATTCTCGCCAAAGGAGCCACCTTCGGCAAGGGCGCTAACCCTTCGACAATCGTGATTGATTTTTCCGCGCCCAACATCGCCAAACCATTTCACATAGGACACCTCCGAACAACCATCATAGGATTCTGTCTCGGCAATCTTCTGCGACACCTTGGCCACAATGTCGTTGGAGTAAACCACTTAGGCGATTGGGGCACACAGTTCGGTTTTGTTTACGCCGGATGTCAGCTTTTCGGAAAGCCAAACGATGACATGAACGAGCTCGTGGGTCGCTACGTTCAAGCTAACATGTTACGCAAGGCCCAGGACAAGGGCGAGCAACTCGACCAACCTCCGGTGAATGAAATTGCCCGTGAGTACTTCCGCCGACTTGAAGCTGGGGATCCCGAGGCAAAAGAATTCTGGCAGTGGAGCCTCGATGTATCGCTTCGCTATTACCACAAGACCTACGAACGCATGGGGATTCATTTTGAGGCCTTTACCGGCGAGTCATTCTACTTTCAATTTTTCGACGAATGTGTAGCCAAACTAAAAAGTTCCGGAATATTACAAGACTCACGCGGAGCGCTCGGCGTCGATCTAGGTGAGCCGCTCGGTTTTGCGCGTCTTCTTACAGAGGATGGAAGAACACTGTACCTCACGCGCGATGTAATAACTGCTGACTACCGTGAGAAGACCTATCATCCTGAAAGGATCATCTACGTCGTCGGAGCACCCCAAACACTACACTTTAAACAGCTACAAGAGATAATGCGGCGCCTTAACCATCCAGCAGCCGAGAAGATCGTTCACATTCCCTACGGTCACGTTCCTGGCATTAGTACGCGCAAGCTGATGTCAGACGCAGGAGACCTATCTCTCGATGGCCTACTCGATGACGCTCACGACCGTGCACGAGAGGCTTACCAGTCCGAAGTTGCCAAGAGGCCAGAGGGCGTGGACGTGGAAGATGTAGCCGAGGCGGTTGGCCTGGGAGCGGTCTACTTTAATTACCTCTGTCGTACCAATAACAAGGAGTTTCACTTCAACTGGGATGAGGCGCTCAATTTTAAAGGTGATACTGGCCCGTACCTGATGTACGCAGTCGCCCGGTTGCATAGTATGGAAGAAAAGGCCAAAGGTGAGGGAATCCTGGTTGGAACGTTTGCAGATGGAGCAAAACTACCCGAGCCAGAGGCGTACGATATCGCCTCTGTTCTAATGAAGTTTCCCTCTGTGCTCCAAAAGACCGCCACAGATCTTGAGCCGTGTAATATTTGCAACTACGCTCTGGATCTCGCCAAGGCTATTTCACGAGCATACGTCAAATTACGAGTGCTCGGCGAAAGTGATAAAGAGGTGGCTGCTGCACGGCTATCGCTGTACGCCTCTGCGCGCACCGTTTTGACCCAATCACTGAAGATTTTAGGCTTGCGCCCCCTCACCCGGATGTAGCGCGCTCTTTCTGGATCCGAGCAACAGCAGCTTCAAATGCAACACAGGCTTTTTGGTAGTCTTGCAACGCCTCTATCTCACGCACCTCGGCATCGGCAGCATTCTGTTCTCGAAGGTTTACGAAGATAAGATTACTGTCACCAAGATTAAAACGTGTGAGCTCACCCTTTGCCAGATCTTGTGAAGCCACAACTTCTTGAACCGTAACGTCTACTCGCTTACGAGCTATATCAACTCCGTTAAGGGCATCTTGCACATCGGCCCGGATCCGCTCCTTGAGAAAAGTCTCAGTAAACTCAAGCTTGCGCTGCTTAGCCTCGTAAAAATCTATGCGCCCCTCTTGGGTTCTAGTCCGCAGAGGTATCTCAACCCTTAGCCCCCCCTTTAACTCTGCCTCTTCGCGTTTTTCCTCGCCTGTTCCGAAATCTTTTGCCGAGTAAACCCGCAGGTCAAGACGCGGGAGGATTTGATTGCGAGCAAGGGCAAGCTCTAACTCATTCTGCTTACGCTGGCCATCGATAGCCTTAAACTCGGGCCGTGCTTTTAGCGCTGCTTCATAGGAGGCCTCAAGCGCTGAAAACGAATCGAACATCGGCACCGGAATTCGATCGGGCGACCTCATCGTACTCACATTAATCGGCCGCCCTTCGGCATCTCTAAAAAATAGACCCAAATTAAACTCACTGCTGCGCACCGCCCGTTCTGCTGAAAGAAATTGCGCCTGACGCTGTAACACTGCGCGCTGGTTGTCGGTTCGATCAAACTCTGGGAGGTCGCCCTTCTTGACCCGCTCAGCTATCTGCCGGTCGCGCTCCTTGGCCACATCCAGAAGCCGTCTATATACCTTGACCTTGTTTCTAGCCGCAGTCCAATCCCAGTAGGTCATAGCAGCGGCACGCGCCAACTCAATCCGACGGAGCTCTACCATGGAGTCAGCTATCGTCTGTCCAGCCTCAGATCTTCCAATATTGGCCCGGCGTCGGTCGATCGGACCATCACGCAGTAACGGGACCTCGACTCCAAATTGGGCCTCCCCCTGAGAATTCGTCTCGTAGTAATTATCGTAAATCGGAAACGTTCCATCGCCTATTCGATATCCTCCGACTACCTTGCTACCATAAAACTGGAGCGGCTGCTCGACATATGCACCGCCATAATTACCGGTATACCCACCCGTTGCGTATGAGAGCCCCTCTCCTTTGATACTCGGATCGAAGGCTCCACGAGCCGATAAGAGGTCTGCGTCTGCTGCGATTCGCTCCTGCATCTCACCCATTAAACTAGGATGATATTTAAGCGTCGTATCTATGACTCTATCAATCGTGAGCAGGTCGGCGCGTGCAGAATCTCTATTACCAAGTTGTGATCTACCTTGGTCAGCGCTTACAGTGCAGACCGAGACGACTAGGCACGAGACCATTACTGCAATCGCTCGCCTTCTCGCTCGTACTAGCCTCACTGCGATCCTCCTTACGAAACTGACCTTTCACTCGCGTGTTGTTCCCGTTACTACTTCTTCGACTGCGCCTGCGTTTCCACAACGCGAGGCGGCGCCATCTTAATAGTGGGCGGAAACCCGTTGAACTGACGCCACAACTCCCAACCCAAGCTGACACTGTCGAGTAAAACCCACCCTAAAACCCGTACACCCTGTCGCAGATACCGTGCATCTGGCCACTCAGCCCCCTCCTCCGGAAAGACTATGATTCTTACATTGCCATCAGCATCAGCACCAGGATCGATAACCGCTATCTCCCCGCCAAAGGTACCTATAGCAACTGATGGCCAACCAGCGAACTGCACCGCTGGCCAACCTTCAAATTGCAACCTCACCTTTCGCCCTACCGAGAGAAGCGGCGCATCGTTTCCATTGACCTTGAGCTCAACTGAGCGATTGGCAGTTTCAGGTACAATCAACGCTAGATCCTGTCCTGCTTTGACCATCACTCCCCCTTGCGGAGCGTAAATTCGTTGAACTATGCCCGTACGAGGAGCAACGATCGACTGTGAAGCCTGACGAGCGATACGGGTCTCTATCCGCGCCAATTCAGCCGATGCCGACGAAACCTCTGAGAGAAACTTCGCGTATTCAAGATCGGCCAGCTCTGCAGCGCGCTGACTACTCAATCCGCTCACCACAAGCGACTTTTGACGATCCAGATTTTTCCGAGAAGTATCGAGCGCCTGCTGCGCTGCATCAAGCTTAGTCTGCGTTGCAGCGCGTTCGCGCTCAAGGCGATTCATGATATCGGGATCAATATCTGCCACATCAACGATACTATCCCCCTTCCGGACAAAGGAACCTTCAAGAACAAACCAATGACGAATCAAACCATCCACTGGAGAGGTGATATTTTGCTGACGCTCGTTAGGAGAGTACGCTATCACGCGCCCCACCCCCTGTATGTTCTGGATCCACGGAACCGTTACAAGCGATACGAGTAGCAAAACCAGCGCTGTAAAGAGAATACCAGCGGCAACCCTAAGGCTCTGATGAGAACGAACTACCTTGGGTGACGTAACCGCTGAACGAGTTGCCCCAGCTATCTCATCGATAGTAACATACTCGGTCTGCACACCACGTTCTGCGTGAGACTCTCGCCCCTGAACTTGATCCATACGGCTTCTATCCTCCAGTCGCTTCGTGCAGCTTTCCGTTACGAATCTCTAGTCGTCGTGAAAATTGGCGCCAAACAGCGCGATCATGTGTAAGAACAATCAAGGTGCTCGGGCATTTGGGCCCGGTCAGCTGGCTGAGCAATAGATCGATCTTGTTCTCATCAACACCATCAAGAGAGCCGTCGATAATCATTAAACGCGGATTCATCAAGACTCCGCGCGCAATCATTAAACGCTCTGCCTGTCCACGCGAAAGCACCCCTGACGGCCCCTTGAGAACAGTACGGAGCCCATTTGGCAAACCAAAGACCTCGTCTAGTAGACCAACCATTTCAAGAGACTCCCGAATACGCGCATACGGAACTGCCTCGCGGGACGTAAGAATCAGATTCTCCTCAACAGTACCATGGAAGATATCTGAACCTCGCACTAAAGCCACCTCACTCCGGAGCTCAAGGGGGTGTATCTCACGCACATCGTGATGATCGATCTCAATACGCCCACCTTTGTGATAGGCAAGACGGTAGATGCAATCAGCGAGCGTACTTTTTCCAGATGCATTCTCGCCCCAGATTGCTATCTTCTCGCCGGGAGCAACACTGAGCGATAGCTCATTAAACAGGGGAGATGCTGCGGAATCGTGATGAACGGTGAGTTGCAAAATCTCCAATCCAGCCGGATCCTGACCAGGCTTAAAAAACGAACCTGTGAATTTTTCGTATGGCAGGTCAAAGAGCGCGTCAATCTTTGCTACCGAGGCACACAGTTCATAAAACTTCTCAAGATAACTACCCAGCTTAGCCACACCTGATAGAATCACGCTCACGATAAGTTCAGCCGCTACCAGTTGCCCCAGCGTGAGCTGGCCCTGCACAACAAGCCAGCCACCTAGACCTAGCAAAAGCGTGCTGGCCCCGACCTGTAGTCCTATAGATGAGGCGATCTGTCGTAAAAGCACCTGAAAATGCTTAGAACGCCATCGCAGGTACTCATTCACAAGCACATCAGCTCTCTCGATAGCGAAGCAATCGCCACGATTGGATTTGAACGCTATCGGCAATCGGGCTAGATCCTGCAACCAAGTCATCACCTCATACTTGGCATCTGAGGCGCGAATCCCCGTCCTAATTCCACCTAGACCCAAAGGCGCAACCACAACTATCAGCGTTATCGTTAGTACAACAGCAAACGCCAAAAAGAACGGGTGATAAAAAGAAACCAAAATTAAGCCAACCACTACCTGAAAGAAGACCGCCATACCATCGAGTAACAAGGCGGATACGATCTTCTGCGCTGAGAATACCTCCATAAACCGCAACACATACTCCGGCCCAAAGCGCTTCTGGAAGAGCTGAAACTCAACGTGTGGGATACGCTGAGCGAGCATAAGCGAGAGACGGACGATAAGACGGCGCTGCAAAATCTCAACAACGTAAAGCTGAAGAACCCTCAGAATTCCGGAAAGAAGCAGCACTCCACCGACTAGTGATGTAATAACTACAAGAGGTTGAAGAACGAATCCGAAAGCAACTGAGTTAACCAGCGCCTGAACACCGACCGGAATAGCTAATGAGCAGAGCCCAACACCGAGCGCATATATAAAAATAACAGCAACATCGCGGCCCTCTCCTCTGAGAAGCCGAAATATCCGCAGCGCTAACTGAATATCGCTCCTGGTTTGACCCATAGTTACCTAACGTAATCGCCTATCAGTGCTAAATTGTGGCATAAAATCACTCCGCCGAGCAATAATATCGACTAAAAACAACGCCCTCTAGCAACAGCTACGACCCCGTGTTACTATACAGAAAGAAGTCAATTGTAGGCAGAGATAATTTTAAAGGCGCTTACGTCGAACAAAGTGCGGGGGTATTATATTTAACAAATAACCTCCCAGAAAAGTATTGAATCGCGCGCCCCATGTAGTACGAGGTTATGACCACTGAAGAGATCACCCTGGCAGAGTCCAGCACCGCAGCCCCAAAGATTGATAACTTTTTAATACTGAAACACGCTGAGATCCTCAAAGGCCTCCAGGCTATGGGAATATCATCGCCAACGCCCGTTCAGGCACACTCGATACCGAGCGTTCTTGAAGGCGGCGACCACGTAATCGAGGCGCAAACTGGTAGCGGCAAAACTTTGGCCTTTGTATTGCCGATCCTTGCTAAACTTCTCGACTCTCAACCTTACAACGGCAACTTCGCTCTTATAATCACTCCAACCAGAGAGTTAGCGATTCAGGTCAATTCTATAGTAGCGCAGCTAGTCCCCAACATTCATCCAGCCTGTATTATCGGCGGCGAGCGACAGGAGAACCAGGTGCGACAACTCCGCAAGGACTCGCGTATCATCGTCGGTACACCAGGTCGAATCCTAGACCTGATTGGTCAGCGCGAGATACTGCTGCGCAAGTGTAAGATGTTTGTACTTGATGAGGCCGACGAGATGCTCTCGATGGGATTTATCGACGAGGTCCGCAAGATCCTCGCTAAATTGCCACGGGAGCGACAGGGGTTGTTTTTCAGCGCAACTATTACGCCAAGAGTACTGTCATTGGCCAGCAGCTTCTTGATTAAACCTAAGCGAATTGAGATTACCAGGCAGGTAGAAGCCGCACCACTTATTGACCACATCTTTTGTCGGGTAGATGGATCCCTTACAGCGAAGGCTGAGGCCCTTGCTGCCTACCTAAAAAAGAGAGAGCCAAGGTCGGCTATCGTCTTCTGTAACACCAAATCAGACACTGAGCTGGTGGAGATCTTGTTGCGCAAGCGTGGTTTTGAACCCAAGCGACTAAACTCTGACCTGTCGCAGAAGGAACGCGACCGCACCATGACTAGCTTCCGCTCCGGAGAGCTCCGAATCCTGGTGGCGACCGATGTAGCAGCGCGCGGCATCGACGTTTCCGACGTTGAACTTGTAGTGAATTATTCGCTGCACGAGACGCCTGAAACGTACGTCCACCGCACCGGTCGAACGGGCCGTGCGGGGCGATCAGGCACCGCGCTATCGCTTGTAGGACCACAGGACTTTACAGTATTTCATTCGCTATCACGAAAACTTCCGTGTGCTCTATCTGAGATTGCAATTTATGAGTGAGATAGCCGATCTACAAAAGCGTATTTTAGCGTTCCGAGACGCCCGTAACTGGGCTCAGTTCCACACTCCCAAGGACCTAGCCATGTGCATCTCTGTCGAGGCGGCGGAGCTACTTGAACTTTTTTTATGGAAGCCTCCCGGAGAGGCTCCGATTGAGCGGGTTCGCGAAGAGCTTGCGGATGTGCTGGGTGCGGTGCTTTTGCTTGCAAAGGAATTCAACATAGACCTACATCAAGCTATGGTCGACAAGCTCGCTCAAAATGAAGCCAAGTATCCGGTAGAAAAAAGCAGCGGGAGTAACAAAAAATATTCTGAGTTATAAGATCACCAAGCTATTCGGCAATACCCGCTATCCGGTTATTATCAACTCCGCGACCGCTCCCCGCTTTTCCGACTTGGAATTGATCGCTCGCGCTGCGTCAACCTTGCAAATGGTAAACCCTTCATCCTAAATTCGGCAGTTAAGGAGGATGAAAATGGCGCAGATGCTCAAAAGCACAAAGGATTTTGATATTTGCGGAAGATTAAACCCTGGCACCGTCAGGGTGAGCACCGCAAATTCAAAAGCCTAAAGTGATTTCGAGTAGATGCGCCATTTTTGAGACCCGCAACTGCCGAATTTAAGATTATTACTTATCTTCCGGATTGATAACCTTAAAAACAGCTGCGGCTGCGACTCCTGCTGCGAAGTTCGCCACGAAGTACACCCAGAGACTTCCCCAGCTAGCTAGTCCCATCGTTGCTGCGCCGATGGCAACTGCTGGATTGAATGCTCCACCAGAGATTGCTCCTACCGAAAACGCTCCGACCATAACGGTGCTACCGATAGCCAATCCATAGAATGAGTTGCCTGAGGTGCCCTTAGCGGTTGCTACGTTGAGCACAACGTACACTAAGGCGAATGTATACAGAAATTCAGCTATTAGAGACGGCCCAACTGGGATCGCTGCCGCTGCCGCTGGGGGTGTGCCCTTTAAAACGCCAACCGCAAGAGCTGCAACAACTGCACCTGCAACCTGCGCTACCACGTAACCTACTGCATCTTGAGGGGTACACCGTCCGCGTATTACAGCCCCTAATGTAACAGCTGGGTTGTAATGCGCTCCTGATACGTGCCCTCCTGCGTATACTAGTACCATCAGGACAAAACCGATTGCCAACGGAGCAATTACTCCTGCACCCGGCGCGATTACCGTGCAACCGATCGTTAGCACGAGAAAAAATGTTCCAATAAACTCAGTAATCAACTTATTCATGAACCCTCCAAAGGTAGAAAACAAGGTCCGTTATAACCCGCATTTCAAACTCCGTATAGCCATAATAGGGCTTTGCTAGAGCTTAGCAATTCTGTAACACTTTAGCAGTCTGCCAAAAACGAGCACGTTCACGTGGAAGGGCGAGATATAATCGGGGCTTCGGCAAGCTGCTAAAGTGTTACGGATTTTGATATTTGCGGAGGCTTAAACCCTGGCACCGTCAGGGTGAGCACCGCAAATTCAAAAGCCGAATCGCCTCTGATAGGCCTTTGATGGCCGTGAGAAGTCATATCCGCGCTTCCAATCATCAGGTAGAACTTCTCTCTCCACTGGAACAAACCCTAGGCGTTCAAAGAATTCACCTACATAAGGTTGCACAGTAAGAGCAAAAATCGAACGCTTACCCTGCCTTTGCGCTTCGTCTACCAGGGCCATGATTAGGGCTCTGGCTCTCCCGCGTGCTTGAAAGCGCGGCAAAGTGCAGAGTTTCGCCAACTCACACGAATCGCCATAAGATTTTAGTGCTGCAGCACACACTATCTGGTCATTTACGGAATACACCATAAAGCTCCGAATGCTAACCAGAAGCTGCTCCTCAGTTACTGGCCGTAACGCTCCCTCTACTACATATGGCTGCATTATAGCCATAATCTGCCGAACATCGCTCTCAGTTGCCGCTCGTAAAATATTCGGATACTCCTGAGTAAAGAGCGTCCCCGATCCGGCGTGGGTAAACACCTCTTCGAATATCGTCCCGCGACGCGCCTTGACCAACACAAGATCTATACCGTGTCGCTCCTGTTGCTCTACTAAAAACCGCACGCGCTCTTCTGGAATGTTAAAATTCGCTCCGTTATTCAGCGCTTCACGCACCTTTTCGACTAAAGGATATGATTTAAAAACACCATCGATAGAGAGCCCCGACTCTTCGCTTGGAAAGAAAACCTTTTCACACCCAAGCACAACTAATGACTCAATCACAACGCTCTCTAACGCCTGCCGAGCGGCTAGGTCTTTGGGCATATCCTGGAGCGCGACGAACGGGGCAGCACCTGTGCTGAGCTCTCTCTTTAAACGTTCTAAAAACTCCGGAGTGCTAAGCTCAGAAGCTGACACCTCGATAACAACAAACCGATCCCCCGAGCGATTCCACGTTTCAAGCACAGACACCAACTGATCATCGTCGGGACATACGATAACCTGCCTAATCCCGGCAGCTTGTAAAACCCTAAGATCCATCACCACCTGTTCACAGTTGCTGTGTTCCTGGAAAAGAAAGCCGAAGAGTTTATTCTGGAATCGCCTGCAATAGTGCAGAAGCTCTAGGGTCGATAGGATCTGCGTATCAATAGATTGGTTAGTCACAAGCTAACTCGGAGTTTTTCACAGTTGCAAAGTACGTTACTCCGCAGAGTAGGAATAATTCTAATATAAGACAAGACCTTGCTGTCTAAACCCAGCCTCATTCATTTTTGGTAACTACTCAGCAAATGCTGCCTCAATGACGTTAAAGCGGGGTGGAGATAATAACTACTCACCAAAAAAAGGCACCCCCGACTAGGGGGTGGCAAGAAAAAAAGATCCGCAGTAACTTCTCCTGCTCAGCTTTAGCATTCGCTATCTTACTTGAGGTCTTATAGACGATGGCAGTGCTATCTTGCGGGAATGGGCGACCTAGCAGATCAAAGAACGATTGAATATCGAGTCTTTTAATAACTTCATCATTGGTAAGAGTTATAGATGCAGATTCAGTTTCAAAACTTCCTCCGCTTGAAGTTGCAATCAATCTAGCAACTTCTTGACGAGTCATCTTTCTGGTTTGACCAGCTGAGCGAACATACGAATCATAGACGGTGCCGCCTCTGTAATGCCTCAGCGGAAAATGGAAATCAGGCTATAGCTTCTTCCTTGGTAA
>JBBALZ010000066.1:0-15695 GCA_040402735.1 Bdellovibrionota bacterium | reverse complement strand
TGACAGGGATAAAAATGCGCGGCTAAATCCCGTTAAACTCATTAAATACAGTAGATTCCGCGCATTTTTGGCCCTATTTAAGAGAAGAGAATTACGATGCCCTGCGCGAGTCCCTAAGGCTCTAGCTCAATGTTTGCTCTGGGCACAATTACCTCGCGCCTATCAGATTCAAGCGCCACTTTAGCAACACGAGCCAGCGCACCCGTCTCGATAGTAACGAGCTCTTTCGGTAGAGCAGTAACATAACCCCACATCCCAAAGTAAGGCACACGAATTATACGAACACGACTACCAACCTCTAATCCGCCCGCTTGCTCTGCTGACGGATTAACTACATCAGCTCCATAATTTTTGTGCTGTTCAGTATTTGGCTCTGTAACCTTGGTGATAATCTCTGGCCGTTGTGCACCTGCGCGCACCTGAGTTGCGCCGTTAATCGATGCGCGTGCCCCTTCAGCACTACGCAGAACGGTTACGATCCGTTCGTTCATCACTAGAGAACCGAAGCCCTCGGTGATAATTAAAGTCATCGGCACCCGCTCATCACCGGTTAAGGCGATACCGATATCGTATCCGACGTATTCAGCAAGTGTCTTATCATCGATTGAGGCAGTCACAAAGCCAACTGCTCCGCGAGCCGCAGCGAGCTTGAGCGCACCGACCGTTGGCGATTGGCCTCCAACTAAAATACCTCCATCGCAACGTTCCGGGATATCTCCCTCAATGATACGTTGATCGGGTCGGACTGCGAGCATCGTGACAACTCCACTACGCTCTCCTCCAACTCCGAATATCCCTTGAACCAAGGTGGCTTGAGCAATCACGGTAGCTCCGCGCCCCGGCTCCACTTTGTCGATAACACCATCAATATATGCACGCACAGCAATCGCACTCGACGGTGCACGAATCGCTAGGTGGCCAGTTGCCTCAGAGATGAATTCAACACGCCCACTAATTGGCGCCTCTACTCTCGTTGTAAACAATCCCCACAAACCCCGCAGCTTGGCGATAACTGTCCCCTGCTCTACAGTGTCGCCAATGCGCACTACGATGCGCTCGCACGCTTCCTGAGGTGAGACACCGAGGCTCTCTGCAACTCTAACCACACGCAGTTCGCCCTCGCGTTGTGCCTCAGCGATAATCTGATCACTCTGAACCCGCTCACCTTCGCTAACGCGCACAACTCCAACCAGTGGTAGCTCTCTCCGCTTACGCACGGTTGTGGATCCAGAAACTCGCAATCCTGGGGTCAAGAAGCTCGCTGTCATGCCCACCCCTGTAGAAGGCCAAGAACTCTGTATACCTCGCGCTGAGCCTCGGCCGTGTAGCTATCAGAGCTACATGGACGGTTGCGCCCATCAATAATAATTCCACACTCACCAAATCTAACCTCTCGCTCAACCCGCTTACCCGGCCCGGCTCCGACCTCAACACTACGGTGTCTCGGCACCAGAGCGAGAACTCCTGTTGTATTCGATGCCACCGCCAGCCGGTTTACCTCTCCCGCCACTACCTGGCCTCGCACATCTCCATCTACAAGAATATCAGCCAAGACTGTTCCTCGTGTAATAGTTAGGTGGTACCGCGGCACGACAGCAACGCCCAGGTACACTATACAATCACGCTCAAATATCTCCTGCGCTGCCGCTGGATGAACAGAGGCAAACACGCCTAAGTGCGGAAGCATAAAGATCGAATCAACTGCAAGCTGCGTTACACCTTCGAGACCAAATCCTTCAATCATCATCAATGCCGCCTGAATCCGCGATGGTGCATGACTAAGCACTCCACCGGAACCGATAACGATATCGAGTTTAAGCATATCCACAAGTTCATAGCGGTCGGCTCTCTGAGTAAAGACATCAGCTATTCCTCGCTCCCCTTGCTGACCACCTACACCTATCGCAAGCGATCGGTGGTGCTTGAGTGACAACCTGAGCGCCTCTCGACACACCGCCTGCTCTAGCCAGAGGTCCTCAACCGTCTGTGGAATCGAGGTGGGACGGATCATCTTATTGCGCAGCCTGTCACGCAACTCACTCTCTTCTATATCAAACGGCAGCCAACGCTTGATACCGGCGGCACCCGCCTCGACCAGAACGTTCGCTATTGAATAACTCATCCCTAGATTTGCGCTCACCGTTCGATTAGCTAACAGCACTCCCTCCTGATTGGGAAACACAGAGAACACATCAGTTGTTGCACCGCCAATATCTACACACAGCACGCTCTGATTCGATTGCCTTGCGAAGGTATTAACCATATCTCCAACAGCCGCTGGAGTCGGCATCACCGCTACCGGTGTCCACGAGAGGAGCTTGCCATATCCAGGCGAATGACTCATCACGTGAGAGAGAAAGAACTCATGGATCGCTTCTCGCGCTGGGCCGATATTCTCAGTATCGAGCGTTGGACGCACGTTATCGACAACTAGAACCTTGGCGAGCTTAGCGAGGATCGTGCACACACTCTCGGCAGCTTCTTTATTACCAGCGTAAATAACGGGCAACGTGAGCGTGTCGCCAAAGCGTGGTCGCGGAGCTGCGGAGACGAGGATCTCGGCCATCTCAATGACATGCGTAGTTGAGCCCCCATCAATACCACCGGTGAGCAACACAATATCGGGCTTTATGTGGCGAATTCGCTCGATACGCTCATGGTCCTCACGTCCATCATCAGCCGAGACCGCCTCCATTACGATCGCTCCGGCACCAAGTGCCGCGCGCTCGGCCGACTCGGTTGAGAGCGTCCGCACTACTCCTGCCACCAGCATCTGCAAACCGCCGCCAGCCGAACTCGTTGAAAGATAGAGATCGATCCCTCGCGCTGGATTATCAGTAGTTACAATAAAAGAGTCATCACTAGCGATAATTTCTCGACCACTAAGCTCCTGCACTTCACGAAAAGAATTAAGCGCTCCAACTGTTACGTCCGCTACCGGATCCTCTACCGTTGTCGGGGCCTCACCACGAAATGTCTGGCGCCACCCATCAGGACGACGCTCGAAGAGCAGCGCTTTGGTAGTTGTGGAACCGCAGTCGGTAACAAGAACAGTATGTAGGCTCTCTGGTTGCGTGCGCATCACCCGATCCCCACCACACTTGCCACAGCGCCTATCCAATCACGAACGATAAACTGCACACGCTCTACCAGCAGGGCCAAACGCGCCATCACTGTTGAGCCAAAAAAAGCACCAAAACAAACCATCAGCAATGGACGTCCCCACCCGGCCGTGCGGCTCTGTAGCGAGCCTTCTTTGCCAAAGGTAAAAAAGAAATAATTAAGAACAAGGAGCAGGATTACAACAAATAGTGAGTTATTGATGCTTTCCAATATATTAACAGCTCCAGTCGATGCAAAAACCACAAGCGGCTTACAACTACTGACGATCTGTGGAATGACCTCCGAGAAGAATCCACGGATCGCAAGAGCACCGCTAGCGCCAAGGGTAAAGCCAATTACGAGCTTAGCCAGCCATGCATGTCGCCTTGAATACAGGGTGTAATACAGCAGCCCGAAAGCCATCGGGATCAGATACAACAGGTAGAGTGGCTGGTAAGCCTCCGAGAGGGTTCCATCTGGATAGGTAGTTATCGTTCTGCCTAGCATCGGATCAATAATCTGAGGCCAGAGAAAATCACGCAGCACTAGCACCGGAGTAAGACCAGCTGCGATACCGATAAAAAGGTGCTCAAAAACTCGATAGAAACCGTTCTCCCTGATCAGAAAGCTAAAAATAGCGAGTGTTGCGACACCGCCGAATAGGATCGAAGCAAGTGACCATGTATCTACATTATTCACGAGGATCTTCTCCCTTAGCTGAGCTTATCATCTGCTTACGCCTACGCACTAAAACTGGCACTAGCCACTGTCCTACATTACCGGCGATAATCAACATAATTATCATAATATGCGCCGCACTGAGCGCTGTATTAGTTACAAGAAGCTTTGAGTTATCTGATAAAGGAAAGTTTTTGCGCAGTACCTCTGAGTACCACGCTGCTCCTGCTATACCCTCCAGCAAACCGTTTAGCTGCCCTGAGTCGAGAAATATATAGGCCTCCGGGATCGTGATTGAAGTGCATCCGTGCACTAGGGTTGGTCGATACCCCTTTTTCTGAAAAAATTGCACCACCGTATCAAAGACACCAACTAGGCCAGTTACCTCAGCGACAAGCTTTACACGCTCTACTCCGCCGATCGAGGCGAATTTCGGATAGTGCGTTATCGGCATCCCCGAAACATCTCGTCCGAGAAACTTGGAGATATCAGGGGCATTTACAAGTGCCTGAATGAAGATAGCCGCACCCGGCTTGTACCCGGCGTTAATCCAGGCCTCGCCGTACCGCCACTGCTCTCCTGGGAACTCGCGTTCGAGTCCCTCCGATATCTCTTGGGGGATTCTCCGTAAAAAACCCTCTGATTGCTGATACTGCGAGAGCAGCACAACCGGAACACGCCGCCGGAACAGGTGCTCTATAATCACTGCCGCCTGCGGTTCGTTTTCAGCTATCGTATTGGGCCCGAAATCGAGCCACACCATCGCTACTTCACCCGGCGCAAACGAAACGCTCTCCATCACTGAGTACATTCGCTCAGCTGATACCATTCGTGATGGTGACTGAGATATTCCAAAGAGCACTGGTGCTCCAACAGCAACAATCATCAAAAGATATATCAGCCGACGTGGAATCACTGTAACTACTCACCGGATTTTAAGATCGTCGCTGCAATTTCGTCTCTAAATGAGATGATTTTGGCGGATTCTTTTTCTTGCCACCCCCTAGTCGGGGGTGCTTTTTTTGGTGAGTAGTTATTATCTCCTCCCCGCTTTGCTCCGCAAAGCCGCCCCTTAATAGGGGCTAACGTTATTGCGGCAGAATTTTCTGAGTAGTTACGAATCATTTATTTATGACCTCCACCTTTTCGTGACTCGATCGACAACCACATCCGTATCGAGAGCATAAGTCCAGCAACACCTGCCCCAAGACGGATCGCTCGAAACGCCGCACTATTCGGCACCTCTAGCAACCACTGACGGATAGCGGGCATCTCGCTATAGAGCATCTTACCAAACGAGATCTGACCCAACATAACAACTAAAGCTGCTGTCATCATTAAAGCTGATTCTACGCTCTGAATTCGAAATGCTCGGTATGCGGCAGCTGCGATGTACACCCCAAGTAGCGCAAACATACTCGCCCCCAGGTGATTAAATAGCCCGTTGTAAAGAAAATCATAAAGCCGTGAACTGAGCCATCGAGCGCTCTCTTTACGCCTGACGATAGCGTACGTTGAAGCCACTCGGGCTGCTTGCTGCGATACTGATGTGAGAAGCGCCTCCCCTTCCTGATCGAGGTTATTCCATGAGCGCATCCTGAGCTTAATCAGCAGATCAGTCAACGTCTTTGCTCCCTCGACACATTCGCTTTGCAGCTCCTGTAGCGCAAGGTCTCCAGTGAAACTAGTGCCGCTTAGATTAAGATAATGGGTCGTTTCTATCCCATACTGATCAAGCGCAGCAACTCGGGCCTGTAAAGGTGGGAGTACTCCTGTCGGCGCAAAGCTTTTATACCTGCCCGGCTCACTGCGCGCATCCTCGACGATGCGGCCTGCGAAGTCACCGATCACCTGAACTCGCCTGATATCCGCTGATAGGCGATCAGTTGTAATCCAATGCGCTATAGTAACGCCGATCATCACAAACATACCTACCAAGAGCGCTAAACTAAATTGCCACCCTTTCTTTGCGAATATAAGCTTTAAACCGTGTGCGGCGAGAATATTGATAATACCAAGTCCGATAGCCATCGATCCAACAGCGATAAATCCGTTAGAAATCGATTCGTGTGCTGCCTTAATGCTGGTCTGTTCGATTAAAGATTCCGGCGTGATAAAGTAAAGAAAGAAATACAATCCACCAAGAAAAGTGAGTACTCTAAGCGCAAGCGCCCGCGGATCTCTCCCCTCTCTCTGCATCATTGAGCAATCGCCTCCCAACCGACTGAAAGAAGATCGAGTGGTCGCAACCAGGCAAGCCCCGGCACAAACGCTATAACTGTAGCGCAGAGAACACCGACAGCGATAAGCGATACCAGTAAGAGCTTAAAGCGGTCCTGTGCAGCAACTGTTGCAACTTGAACGGGATCTCTGCCTAAATAAGCAGATGCGCCAAAAAGCTCCTCACCAATTAGGGTGTAATCACAGGTGCAGATAAAAAATGCCACCTGTTCTGGGCTCACACTAGCCGCGACCTGCCGCGCGCCTACCTGTTGACCAGCCTCACTTAAAACAAGCGATTCCGCTGCAAATGATCCGAATAGAAACGCTGCTCCTGGCTTTTCGCGGTGCATAAGACCCATGTAGCCTGATGCAAACGCAAACTGCTCACTGGAGAGGAACATGATACTCTCTGGATCAAATAGCCCGGATTTACCTACTTCGCTGTAAGCCTCCCTAACACTATCCTCAACAACCGCCATCGCCTCTGGCGAGTACTGCGGCACGAGCAACTTTAACTTGTACTGTGCCACCCTTTTGGCCACCGATTGGAGCACTCCAAGACAGGCATACAGAACGGGGCCAACATCAGTCAGAGCAGTGGTAAAAGAAACCGCCCGCCCCTGCTCAGCAGAACGACCAACCGCTCCTTCTATAGCATCGACTCCAGGTATGCGTCGTATCGTGTGCTGCCAACCACGCTGAATACGAACAAACTCGCGGTAAAACGAGCATAAGGCGATAAGTAACAGAGCTATAACCGCAGGTGTAGCGTGCTCGAGGCCATTCATCGCTTCTCTACCTCACTTTTTGACACAACGACACGGCTCTGCTCTAAGAGAATAATCAATTCCTCTACCCGATCACTAGAAGAGAGCAGGTGACGCACTGCCGGCATCAAACGCTCGCCAAACAACACTCGCTGCCATCCTTCGCTAGCATCGTAAATCTCACGAGCGCAACCAACCAGTGGCTTGCACAGCTCAAGAATAAATATAGCTGGAGCGACCATACGACGCTCGATCAACTCCTGCGCGATCTGCTCAAGAGTTTGAATAGTGTTAACCGTACTATTGCTTGCGTGTTTCACGTAATCACTTTCTGACGAGATTCGCTTTGAGACTATTAGAAATTACAGCGTAGGAAAAGGTACTTCAACGACCGCTCTGTAAGCGAGCCAGATCCTCTTCGAGGAGGGTGATGTGTTGATCACGGGTCTGCTCAATCAACTCAAGCTTCTCTTGCAACGCTCCCTTAGCCCCTTTAAGCCTGGTGAGAGCCTGCGTCTCGGCGGCTGAGAGAGCCTGTGAAAGCTGCCCAAGCTGGCCAACTAGCTCTGCCTCGCGCTTCTGAGCATTCAGTGGCTGTGGCCTCGTCTTTATCTGCGCTGCCCGGTGATCAATGCTCTGTTGCGCGGCAGCTAGTCTAGCCAGCCGCGCATGAACATCTGAAACGTGCTCTTCCGCGCTAACTATCCGCGATACCATGGCGATATTGTCAGCATCACGCTGCAAAGTCCGTAATCGCTCATCAAGGCCTTGGGTCTCATTTTGTAGTTTGCGAAAGACTCCGCGACGCTCAACGAAACGATTGCGCAGCTCGGCTAGGGATAGCTGAGCTGTTGGAGGGATCTCCTCAGCCGCAAACTCCCTGTATGCAGAACGCACCTCGCCGCGCGTTCCAACGATAATCGACACAACTTGCAATCTCTGAGCGACATCGGGCAAAGTTACCCTTCCGATACAAGCAAACTCATCCCCTTCGTGCGGAGCTATCCAGGTTGCGTCAACGATCTCTGGCGGAGAACTATCCGCCATCGCTATCATTAAAACCCGCTCAACCTCCCCGGTAAACTGAATGCGCTCGACAAGTGTTACAATTTTATCCTGCTGCGCTGCTGTATTTCTTTGTTGCGCTGGGGCGCGAGCCGCCAAAAGTGTGAGCAGTAAGACCAAGAGGATCGACTTAACGCAAGCGCTCATAGAACTCCTCCTCTGAATCGGACTCGTTATTTTTCTTTGGTGAACTCTCAGCAACGCTCCGCGCTGCGCGCACTTCGCGCTCTTTTGAGATCGCCTCTTTAAGCTTCTTCACCCGCTCTGCGCGCTCTAAAGCTTGATCGAAACCGATTGAGGTCTCAGGAGCTAAAAGATCGAGGGTTAATTCGAACCAACGTGATTCCCGCTGGATCGTCTCACGACTGAGAAACACCAGCCGACCTTCCTGTGACACTCGCTGCGTTAAATCAAAATCTCGGAGCTTCCGGTCGAGCTGCTCCTGCCGAACGCGCAGCTCATCCAGCGCAGATTCCATCTCTGAATCAGCTCTACCGAGTCGAACATCCGCCGTCTTGCGCAGCTCTTCACTCTCGGACACAACGCGGTGCAGATTCTCAATCGAGCCTGTTTGATCGTCTACCTTTCTTTGAGATATCTGGATTTCGCCTTCGATTTGCTCTAGCTCCTGCCACAGCGAATACCAGCGAGTCAGATCTGCCTCCGTTTCAGGTGCGATTCCCAAGTCGCCACTTTTAAGCAGTATCCAACTGCCGCGTTCCTGCGAAATAGGATTTATAAACACCCCCTCATAACGCCCCTCTCTTACTAGATCACCAGTCAGCCGTAGTCGTACATCAGCACCACCTACAAATAGTGCTTGTTGAGCTCCGCTTACCGGATCGGTCGGGGCGACCCGTTGCGCTGAGATCGTCACAAGCCCAACAGCTACGGCGAGACTCTGTTCAGCGGGGCGACGAAAAACGATCCACGGCACCTCCCTCTTTGAGCCGTTAAACTTAAGTGTGCCTCCGTAAACTCCAGGCGGAAGATCAGGAAATGCCTCTGCATACCATCGTCTAATCGCAAACAGGGACCCGCCTACCAATCCAAGCACTAAAACTGATAGCACTAAAAAACGCTTCATAGAGGATTATTCGACACCGATAGGGGTGTTGTGTAAAGGCACTTCTTGCGGATTGGCCCGAACGTGGTAGCCTAATCCCGTCTCTGCCCTCTATCCAGTTGAGTAAAGCCCTGAACTCTGAATTCGACTTTATTAGCAGCATCATCGGCATCAACGCACCCAATGCCGAGCTCGTTGTGCCTAACGGGGACGATGCGGCTGTGCTACGGTGCGGGGAAGCATTGGTGGCTGTCAGTGTTGATTCACTGGTTGAGGGAACTCACTTCTCCTTTGAACTCTACTCTCCAGCTCAAGTTGGTGCAAAGGCGATTGAGAGCGCCATATCAGACATCGTAGCCATGGGTGGAGAGCCTCGTTTTGTTCTCGTTGCTATAACCGCCCCGAAAACCCTACCAATCGAGACGCTCAAAGAGGTTTTTAATGGGATTAGACTCACGTGCGCAGAGAGAACGCTGCTCGTAGTAGGTGGCGACACAACAAGCGGAGGATCTGTGCTTACTGTTGGAGTAACAGCGATCGGCTATATCTCTGACGAGTCGAGAATATGTCGGCGCAGCGCTGCAGAGGTGGGCGATCTGGTCTACGTTTCAGGTCCGCTCGGGGGCTCTGCAGCAGGACTCCTTGCCTTACAGCGTACATTGCCGGGCCTTGAGCAGGTCAAAAAGCGCCATCTAGAGCCCAGATGCCGTGCGGATCTTTGTGGGCAGATCGGCTCAGTAGCCAATGCATTGATAGATATAAGCGATGGACTCTCATCCGAGATTCACCACATCTGCACAGCCAGCAATGTTGGTTGTCTTATATACGAAGAGAAGATACCCTTCTTCCCCGGGGTAGTGGATATCGCGGAACAGCTCGGTATCGATCCGCTCACACTAGCCTGGGATGGAGGTGAGGATTATGAGCTACTCTTCACCATCTCGCGAGAGGAGGCCCGCAAAGCTTCAAGCCAACTTCCCGGCGTGCTGATCGGCGAGATCACCGCTTCTCCAGGTGTCAGAGCAAAGCGTGGCGATAGTGAACGGACTATTCAACCGGGTGGATACGATCATTTCGCCCGCCGTTGAGATTTGAAAACAACCCGCATCAACGCGGCTAAGCTAAGAAAGATCATTAACACAGCCGCAGGTAACCACCTCAGACGATCCACTATGCCCGGAGCCATAGGCACCAGCCCACGGGCCTCGATACTCCAGCGCCGAATTCGCTCTGCGCGCACAGCTGGTCTATCACCCCACGCTCCATCTGCTCCAAGGTTTCGCGCCTCACTCTCACTAACAGAAATTCCTGGAAGCTCGCTCTTGATATCAGTGTTAATGAGCCGCTTATGCAGATCGATAACGAATACTCCGAAGAGATCATTCACCAGTTCCCAGCGCCCCCCTGCTTGTGCCGAGTCGTAGCTCAGCAGGTTTGGCATTCGAAAGGGATTCTCTTTGACAACTCCAGCTGGCTCAATCGTACCGTAGAGCGCCGGTAAAACGCTCAACTTACCAAGCTCTGACTGCACCGGGCCACCTGGAGTGCCCCGTTTAGCATACCAAAGCCGCTGACCTGCCTCTGATAGGGTAAACTCGATAAACGCCTGGGCAACACTCGGATGCGGCGCACCGTGAACCATGGCGATTGCATCACCGTTAACAGCCGCGAAATCAGTAGGCAAGATATACCCAAGTCTCTCTTCGCCTACCTGTCTGATGATATCTCCGGCGTACGTATCAATTGCGATCCCATACATCAACTCACCAAGTGCCACTTCCTTAGCGATGTGACTGGCTCCGCCTGAAAAGTGCCTCACATTACGGCCGATTCGCTGCAGTATCTTCCACCCCTCGCTCCACCCGTATCCTTGCAGAATGATCTCATACATAGCGTGCATACTGCCGCTCTTACTGGGGTCTCCTGCACCAACGAAACCGAAGTACTCAGGTCTACCGAGATCGCGCCACGTACTGGGTACAGGTAGCCCGAGCTGCGCTATGGCAACTTTATTGTATAGAATTCCAAAGGCACTGAGCGAATTAGCAAACCACGATAGTTCAGGCGAGTACAGCGGTATGCCAGATAATGTAGCCGGAACTCCTGCAAGCACCTCCGGAGATATTCTCACTTGAGATAGCGCCCGAGCTCTCTCAAGCTCGATAAAGGAATCACTTCCACCACCAAAAAATAGATCGATACCTATGCCATCAGGAAACTGCTTGAGCTGCCCCTTGATGTACTTAACGATATCGGAAGCTCCGCCGATATCAAGCCAACGAAGATTAACTCCGCGACCTGTCTTAGACCTCCAGTGTGCATCAAATCCGCGAGAAAATTCGTTCCTAATCCCCTCCCAATGCGGGCTGACAATCACTAACTCGTCTAAGCTGCTTTCTGTTATCTCAGCACTCACTATATGTGGGGCGACCAGAAGAGCAGCGACGATGGCGATGACCGTTCTGTGAGAGCATGCTGCGGAGGAGACTCGTTCGGCCAGATAGAATGCTATGAGCATGACCACCATAACGATCACTCCAAGCGCTGAAGCGACTTCATAGCCATCTGGTCGTCCGGTCAGAAAGTAGATCGCTTTGGCAATCGGATAGAATTTCGTCTCCAGCGCTAGCAGCAGGCTATCGCTTACCTCAATCATCGAATATGCAAAGGTGAGCATAGCACCAACGATGAGATGTCTCCGAATAAGTGGTAACGTAATTCGAGTAGCTGTCCGAAAATTTGAAGCTCCCACCATGCTAGCTGCTTCTTCGAGAGACCTACTGGCCTCCTGTAACCCAGCGCATGTCGACCTAATCACCGCTGGCAAGCGCCGCACTGTGTAGGCCACAATCAAGAGTGGGAATGGATTTATACGATTATCGAGCACGGTACCGGTAAAAGCCGCGCTAAATCCGAAAGCGAAAACCAAGCCTGGTATCGCTAGTGGCACCAACGAAAGTAGCTCAAACAACTTGCGGTCAAATATCCTTCCACGAGTAATACGATACGCAGTCGCGAATCCCACCACCACCGTAAAGACACTTGCTGCAAGACTTAATCCGAAGCTGATCGCCAAACTCCTGGTCGTCATTGGATGGCTCAGCACCTCGGTAAGATGAACACTGGTCCAGTCAAGTGGCAGCACAGACATAAACCAATCCTTAGACAAAGCCACCAGAACAACCATAATCTGCGGTATGCAGGCCATCACTGCGTAGATGAATATGAGCGACGTTGCCACGTAACCAGCCCAGCCAGGCAATTCACGTCCTAAGTGCTCTCTGTACGCACGCCCAGTGCCCGCGAAGCCGCCACTCAGCACAGACGCCTTCGATAGCGAAAACATCGCCAGTGAAAGGACGCAGGTCGAAATTACAAATGAATACCCGACCGGATTTTCATTAACACTCGAAAGCATATTGTAAATCTGCACCGATACAACATCGCGGTACTCAAAGAGAAGCGGAGTCCCTAAATCAGTAAAGCTGGCTATGAAGACTAGCGTCGCTCCAGCAAACCACCCCGGAAGCGAGAGCGGCACAACAACCTTGGTAATCACGCGGAGCTTGGAGGCACCACACATTACTGCCGCCTCCTCAAGCGATGTATGGGCACTCTGTAACGACGCACGGATACTGAGGTAGAGAATCGGTGTGAGGTGAATAACCTGTAAAAAGATTATTCCTGCAACATTGCCGGCACCAAGCCAATCTATCGGTGAGCTGATGATACCTAACTTGTGAAGCATAACATTCAGGCTGCCAAAGCGGCCGAGTAATTGTCGCACACCTAAAACCCCGACAAACGGCGGCACTACAAGCGGCGCTAAGAGTAGTGCATGCAGGAGTGCGCTTCCGCCAACCCGAAAACGCGCTAATACCATGGCAATTGGGTAGGCCAGCACAGTGCAGACTGCAGTAACAGCCAAAGCTATGTTGAATGAATTATAGAGCACATCTCGATACGCTTCCGAGCTGCCCATAATTCGGAAAAAGTTTAGGGTGAAAGTGCCTTCAACAAACAGCGCTCCGACGACGACGTGCGCCAAAGGATACAAGACAAACAGGGCGTACAAAGCCAGTAATGCGTTGCGGGTGACTAGGTGATATAGCGATTTTAGCAGATAGGCGATCACAAACTCACTCGACCGTTAAACACTACTCAGCAAATGCTGCCGCAATAACGTTAGCCCCTATTAAGAGGCGAAAAAAGCACCCCCGACTTTGGGGATAGTAAGAAAAAAGAGGCTCTTCGGGGAATCGAGTGGGGAGAATTGCGATGTCCTTAGCTGAACATAGCGCTCGCGCTATTCCAAATTCACATCCCCATCATTCTGTCGCACCCGAATAACCCGCGCTGGAGTGCCTACAGCGACCCCCCAATCCGGCACATCACACGTAACTAGCGAATGAGCGCCGATAATCGCGTGGCGACCGATCTTTACCCCATCGAGCACCGTTACCCGCGCACCCAACCAGGCGTGATCTCCAATCACAACACCTCCACGGATATCCATCGGCTGCTCGATTAACGGTCCGTTGCCATCACCCTCTGTGTGATTGCCCGGGCCAATATAGCAGTATGCTCCGACCAGCACGCTTTCGCCGACAACAACCTTGGAGTTTGTCGCAACACGGCAGTACGAGCCAATATTAGCTCCGGGTGATAGGCTTACTGCGCCGTGTTTAGCAGCTATTGTTGTAAATCGACCGATACTAACCCGGTCAGCGATATCGATCCGCGCTTGATCTCCACGGACATCAAGGGTCACGTAGTCATCTATAAGAACTCCTGTGCCAAGCGCTATCTGCCCGGGCACACGCATTGTCCCACCACGCCCGATCGCTGGACGTCTGCCGCACCGTCTAAGGAGTAATGGATAGAGCAGCGCTCGAGCTGCAAAGCCAACGAGCCCCGGAATCCATCCGCACAATCCCTGGATTAACTCATTAACGATACACCTGCCCCAGCCAGCAGAGCCGACTGCCAGCTCTCGATAAGCCGCCAATCCAGACCGTTTGACATCTGAAAGCGCTGCCTGTTGCGGGGTCATTGCGGGTGCGTCTGCCATACGGTGTAAAGCTACCCCGAAAACGAGAGCGAGTCACGGCCCAGGGCTTCGCAATTATCTTCTCTAAAAGGGGGCCAAAAATGCGCGGAACCTACTGTATTTAATGAGTTTAACGGGATTTAGCCGCGCATTTTTATCCCTGTCAGGAATGCCAGTCCTTTCCAGTAGATAGCGGGAGAATTGCGAGGCCCTAACGGGAGAATTGCAAAGTCCGGACAGAGCTGGCAGGTCCGGTGAGTATGCGCTAATATATGGCGATAGATGTTCGTACATGGCGCGAGTTGACTATGATCCCATCAGACCCTTCAGGCTTCCTGACAACCACCCTTGAAAGTGCGCTAGCCTGGGCCCGTAAGTATTCCCTGTTTTCTTACCCGTTTGTAACGGCGTGCTGCGGAATGGAGTTTATGTCTGTAAACTGCTCGCACTACGATACTGATAGATTCGGAGCAGCGCTTCCTCGCTTTACTCCCCGACAAGCAGACCTGTTGTGGGTCGTAGGTACCGTTAATCATAAGCTTGCTCCAGTATTACTTCGTGTATACGAGCAGATGGCAGAGCCCAAGTGGGTTGTCGCCTTCGGCGCTTGCGCTTCAAGTGGTGGGTTCTACGACAACTACACAACCGTTGCTGGTATCGATAAAATCATACCTGTCGATATGTACATTCCCGGCTGCCCGCCGCGCCCTGAAACTGTGCTTGATGCTCTCATGCACCTGCAAAAGGATATCCAGTCAACCAAGCAGCAGCTCGTTCCATCACACGGTGGACGCCAGTACCATCCTGAGCTACCTCCGCTACTTGGGGAGCCGATCGATACACGGCTTACTAAACCGGTGTAGAGATACCAGGGCGTCGCAGTTCTCTATTCTCAGATGGGGCAAAGATTGCTGTTACAGATTTCGCAACTACTCATCCAGCGCGAGGAAGCTCCGCAGGGGAGGAGTCAATCTTTTGGGAGGTCGAGCAAAAACGTACCGCCTTCATCCATTAAGCTTGCTTGAGCTCGGCGCTGATTTCAATCTAGATAAAGCGTTACAGATAGGAATGCTCCCCGCTGCCTGGACCTCTGACGATCCTGAGTCGCTCCTTGTTTCCTACATTACGGATTATCTCGAGCAGGAGATCGTCTCTGAGGCCGCTGTCAGGAACCTCATATACGTCGAAGCGATGATGGGATTCTGATCATGCCGCTTGCAGATTTTATTCTGAAGTTATGGGATGGAGATTGGGGGTAGTGATAGTAGTCGGGATAGATCTCAAAAATTAAGCAGCTGATGAAAGAGTATTTGGAGCGCGCGCGGGGGGTGTGAGGTGGCAGCACAGGCTAGCTTCTACCCCCGCTAACTTCTACCCCGCTAACTTCTACCTCCTCCTGACTTCTACCATGTGCCATAACAGTGGCGATTATTTGCGGAGGCTTGAACCGTAAACCCGCCATCTGGACTTAGCATTTAGCGCCAGTATCCGTCACACGCTCAATTATCCTACACTGTCCTACTCCTTGCCCTGCGCATCTTGATCTAGAACTATTTCCGCAAACTTTAACCCCGCTGGAGTCAAGCTATACGCCGGCACTTCTCGCGCAACTCGCTTTGCATATAATCCTAAATTCAGCAGTTGCGGGTCTGAAAACGGGGCATCTACTCGAAATCACTGTGGCTTTTTAATTTTCGGTGCTCACCCTGACGGTGCCAGGGTTGCGCCTCCGAAAAATTCAAAA
>JBBALZ010000065.1:0-15778 GCA_040402735.1 Bdellovibrionota bacterium | reverse complement strand
TTACGGCTCTAGCTAGGACGCAAATCCTGGCTCGCTCCGTTGGAATCGCTGATGACCCTCGCGGGTACCAACGCGGCTGGCCAGAGTCCAGCCCTCCAGGTCGCGGGTCTTACGGCTCTAGCTAGGACGCAAATCCTGGCTCGCTCCGTTGGAATCGCCGATGATCCTCGCGGGTACGAACGCGGCTGGCCAGAGTCCAGCCCTCCAGGTCGCGGGTCTTACGGCTCTAGCTAGGACGCAAATCCTGGCTCGCTCCGTTGGAATCGCCGATGATCCTCGCGGGTGCATACGCGGCTGGCCAGAGTCCAGCCCTTAATGTGGATTTTGGCAAAGTGCTACAGTGTTACGAATTTCTCGCTATTCGCACTACTCTAAAACGGTCAGATGTGGAGGTGTCACCCAGGTAGCCTACCTGACAATCACGATTGTAGGGCGCTACTAGCTCCTCGATGATAGGCCCCTTGCCAGCCCCTACTTCACATAAAAGCACCCCTCCCGGCGTCAGCAGCGGTAGCCCCGTACGCAGAATCTCTGCCGTATCCGCAAGCCCTCGGTCAGCCGAGAAGAGTGCCTGACGTGGCTCAAAAGCTAACTCCGGTGAAGTCCTCTCTTCAGGGTCAATATACGGAGGGTTCGCTACAATGCAGTCATAAGGCGGCATAAGACCCCCTAGCTCACGAAACCAGGAGCCTTGAACAAAGGCGATCTGATTCGCCACGCCGTGCCGCTCGGCATTCTCTCTCGCTATAACGAGTGCCATGGCACTCAGATCAATTGCGTCGCACAAAACATCTCTGCATCCCTGCGCCACAAGCTCCCTTACAATCGAGATAGCTAGACAACCTGACCCAGTACCAAGATCTGCAAGGCGCACCTTAGCTCGGCCACGCAACTCTCTCACGGCCTGCTCAACGAGCAGCTCGCTCTCTGGGCGCGGCACTAACACATCGGGTGTAACGCGAAACGCCAAGCCCCAGAACTCACGTTCGCCAATGATATAGGCTATCGGCTCACTCTTTTTGCGACGCTCGATAAGCTCACAAAACCGGGTGTAGACATCCTCTGAGCACTCTTCGGGAAAGGCGATAATCAGCCCGCTCTGTGAAACATTGAGTACATGTCGTAATAGCACTTCACTATCAAGTCGAGGAGATGCTGAGCTCGCTGCAAGCGCTGCCTCACCTTCGCCGAGCACTTCTCTGATAGTTGGCCTAGTCGCCTCACTACTGGACTGTTGTTTCACCACGAAGCGCCTCAGCCTGGTAGTAGGCAACCACTGGGTCAATCAGTTGGTCGATATCTCCTGCGAGCACTCCTGGAATATCACTCACAGATATCTTAATACGGTGATCGGTGATTCGCGACTGTGGAAAATTGTACGTACGGATCTTCTCTGAGCGATCACCTGTACCAACCTGGCTGCGACGTTCATCACGACGCTCTGCTTCGGCCGCTTCGAGCTTAGCTTCGTATATGCGCGCTCTGAGAACTCGCATCGCCTTCTCTTTATTCTTGTGTTGCGACTTCTCGTCCTGCATCGCTACCACAACACCTGTGGGGATATGGGTAATCCGCACCGCTGAATCGGTGGTATTTACCGATTGTCCACCGGGGCCGCTTGATCGATACACATCGATCCGCAGATCTTTTTCGTGGATCTCCACTTCTACATCCTCGGCCTCGGGCATAACTGCTACTGTCACTGTTGATGTATGGATGCGCCCGGCCGCCTCGGTCTCTGGAACACGTTGTACACGGTGCACCCCGCGCTCGTATTTAAGACGGCTAAAGGCACCTTCACCCGTGACCATAGCGATCACCTCTTTGAGGCCCTTAGGTCCGGCATCACTGTAGCTCATCGTTTCAACGCGCCAACCACGCGCTTCAGCGTAGCGCGTGTACATGCGAAACAGCTCGTATGCAAAGATCGCTGCCTCATCTCCTCCGGCACCAGCGCGAATCTCAAGGATAACGTTCTTTTCGTCGTTTGGATCTTTGGGTAGCAAGAGCACCTGGAGCTTGGCTTCAAGATCGGCTACAACGCCTTGAAGCACCTTAGCCTCCTCTTGAGCCATCTGGCGAATATCGGCATCGGAACTAGAAGAGACAAGCTCCATACTTCCCGCCAATTCCTCTTTGGCTTTGTTGTACATCCGAAATGTCTCAACCAGCGGTGTAAGCGATTTGTACTCTTTTGAGTATCTCTGAAACAACTCGCGATTAGAGATTATCTCAGCCTTGGACAACTGTTGCGAGAGCTGCTCATAGCGCTCTTCGACTTCTTTTAATCTATCCCACATATCTCTCTCTAAAGATCCAAAAGGGCTGCGTGAATATCAGCTCGTAGCGGCAAAAATCTCCGCGAATGATGTCCAGAGAAACCGCCGTTACTCAGCATGACTACTACCACATTGCGGCTCGGGTCGATATAGACCGAGCTGCCTGTGGTCGATTCTGCAATAAACGCTGTGGGTGCGAGATTATGCTCTACGAAACCAGCTTGGCTACTCGGCAGATCAAATCCCAACTTTCGATCAGACTTGTGAGCAACACTCTCACTAGCAACAAACGATCGCACTGCCTCTGGGGTAAACAGATCAGAGATTCCATGATAACCCTTAAGCACTTCACAAGCCCAGGTATGCACATCTTCTGCAGTGCCAAACAATCCGCTGTGCCCGGAAACGCCACCCATCACCCAAGCATTCTCATCCCACACCTCTCCGGCTATCAAGCGCCCTCTGCGCGAGCATCTTCCCGATGGAGCGAATAGCTCAACCACCGGCTCAAGCCCGCGGCGGCGCAAAATAGTGAGGTCGATATAGTTTAAACTTGCAACTTTAAGAGGTGCCGCAACGTAACGTGAGTAGGCCTTCTCAAGGGGCAGACCGGTGATTATCTCACAGATCTCCCCAAGAACGATAAAATTCGCATCGCTCTCTAATTCACGCGCCCCAGGCTCGAACTTAAGTGGCAAATTGTGGAAATGCGCGTAAGCGTACTGTTTTGCGCCACTACTAGAGAGGATGCCTGGACGCGGACCAGCGTTTGCTCGTACCAATTCATCGTATACCGATGCGCCACTCGGGAACCCTGCTGAGTGTGAGAGGAGATGCGACAAGGTCATCGACGCTTTTGGGCCAACACCGAGCGCCTGCAAAAATCGCGAGGCGCGGTCATTAACCGATATCTTACCTGCCGATGCTAGCCGCATCATTAGTGTTGCCGTGCAGACAGATTGCGTCAACTCTCCCAGATCAAACACAGTGCTCAACGAAAGAGCCTCGTTTGAGACACCTTCTTGAACCTCAGAAGCGGGTAGTTTGTGACCCTCAACACATGCCGCAATCACCTTTCCAGATACCGAAGCCAGTACCACTGCCCCTGGTAGGGTTCCCTCGAAAACAGCCTCTTGAAGGAGATTGGATACAACGGCTGCCGCGCCATTAGCCTGCATAACCACCGCCTGTTTTAGCGCAGCCTCGCTCTCTAGCGCATTAACAGTGAGTGGAAGCTTCGGCGTGGCGGCTGATTCTTGAGACGATGTCACAGGGGTAACTCCTTAAGATTACGACAGCAAATAGCGAGTATAGCCTCTTTTTGAGAGAAAAATCCAACCAGCGCGGGCCATCGCTGCTGTCTTCTCTTAAGGGGGGCCAAAAATGCGCGGCGCGCCTTGTGCGGAACGCCCTAAATTTAATGGGTATTACATACTCCCGTCCCCGCATTTTTGTCCCTGTCAGGAATGCCAGCTTTTCTGAGTAGATAGCGGGAGAGTTGCAAAGTCCCGCAACAACCTTAAGCTCATATCCGCAATTCCTACCTTTATTTCCCCCTACCCCTTGAAAACTCGCTAGCCGATGCGCATAAACAAGGCGCACTTCGCAATGCCAGGCTACCGGGTTTATCCTGATAGCTTGAGGGTTATACCGAATAGGGTATGCTCCCTCCAGGATCACTGGGGTTTAACCCGCTGCAGGGATCCAGTCGGCAGAGAGGTGTAGCACACAAAAGAGTACGTGAAGGTGTCTAGGTGTCACCTGACTTGGGTAGCACCGACCATTTTCTACAATTCGGAGGTAATGAAACAATGAGCAGCAAGAAGACCAAGATTCGGCCGTTACAAGACCGCATCATCGTAGAGCGTTTGGCTCCAGAAGAGAAATCAAGTGGTGGAATTATCCTCCCGGACAACGCACAAGAGCGCCCTCAGAGGGGTCGTGTTATAGCTGTTGGTAAGGGCAAGGTTCGCGAGGACGGCACCGTTACTCAAGTTGATCTTAACCCGGGAGATGAGATCCTCTTCGGCAAGTACAGCGGCACAGATGTTAAGATTGAGGGCGTTGAGTACTTAATCATGCGCGAGGATGATGTCCTCGGCGTGGTGGTGTAATTTTTTAAACAAATAAAAGGGAAAAACTTATGTCAAAGATACTAGAGTTTGGCTTCGAAGCTCGCGAGGAGATCCTCAAGGGCGTTAAGAAGTTGGCTGATGCAGTTCGTGTAACAATGGGCCCTAAGGGGCGTGTTGTTGTGATTAAAAAGAGCTTCGGTGCTCCAACCGTTACTAAAGACGGCGTAACCGTAGCTAAAGAGATTGAGCTTGAAGGTTTCGAGGACATGGGCGCTCAGATGGTTAAGGAAGTTGCTTCCAAGACATCTGATATCGCTGGTGACGGAACAACGACAGCTACTGTTCTCGCTGATGCTATTTACCGCGAGGGCTTGAAGCTCGTTGCAGCTGGCCACGATCCGATGTCGCTTAAGCGTGGTATCGACGCAGCTGTAAAGACTGCTGTTGAGACACTCAAGGCGATGAGCCGTGCTACGAAGGGTAAGGACGAGATCGCTCAAGTTGGAACTATCTCGGCTAACTCTGACAGTGAGATCGGCAACATTATAGCTGCTGCGATGGAGAAGGTAGGCAAAGAGGGTGTTATCACCGTCGAAGAGGCTAAGGGTCTCGATACTACCCTTGAAGTTGTAGAGGGAATGCAGTTCGACCGTGGATACCTCTCGCCATACTTTGTAACTAATGCAGAGAGGATGGAAGCTGAGCTCGATAACGTTCTCGTCCTCATTCACGAGAAGAAGATCTCAAGCATGAAGGACCTACTTCCAGTGCTTGAGCAGGTAGCTAAGGCAGGCAAGCCGCTCCTCATCATCGCTGAAGAGGTTGAGGGCGAGGCTCTTGCTACTCTCGTAGTAAACAAGATCCGCGGCACGCTTAACGTGTGCGCAGTGAAGGCTCCGGGCTTCGGTGATCGTCGTAAGGCGATGCTCGAGGATATCGCAGTTCTCACCGGTGGTACGTGTATTACCGAGGATCTCGGCTTGAAGCTTGAGAACATCACACTTCAAGATCTTGGTAAGGCTAAGCGCATCGTTATCAGTAAGGATAACACTATCATCATCGATGGTAAGGGTGCCGATGCTGACATCAAGGCTCGTGTTGCTCAGATCCGTTCGCAGATCGAGAACACAACCTCTGACTACGATCGTGAGAAGCTCCAAGAGCGTCTCGCTAAGCTCGTAGGCGGTGTAGCAGTTATCCATGTTGGAGCTGCTACTGAGGTTGAGATGAAGGAGAAGAAGGCTCGCGTAGAGGATGCTCTCCACGCAACTCGTGCCGCTGTAGAGGAAGGTATCGTTCCTGGTGGTGGAGTAGCTCTGATCCGCACGATCGAGAAACTTGATACGATAAAGCTCGCTGATGAAGCGCAGATGTTCGGTGTTAAGATCGTTCGTCAGGCTCTTGAGGCTCCGCTTCGTCAGATCGCTACCAACGCCGGCGCAGAGCCAGCAGTGGTAATTGAGAAGGTTCGCAGCAATAAGGGTAACTACGGTTACAACGCTGCAACTGACGAGTACGAGGATATGGTTAAGGCTGGAATCATCGACCCAACCAAGGTGGTGCGCACTGCTCTGCAGAACGCAGCATCGGTTGCTGGTTTGATGTTGACCACCGAGGCGCTTATCGCCGACAAGCCAAAGGAGGAGTCAGCAGCTCCAGCCGGCGGCATGGGCGGAATGGGCGGCATGGGTGGAATGGGCGGCATGATGTAATTGCCCCCCCTAAACCTAGACCGTAAAAAGTCAGGAGAGCCCCTCGCGCAAGCGGGGGGCTTTTTTTATTGGAATTTAGGTTGAAACATAAACAACGTTTACAATATTTTAGGCGTTAATTAACCGCTGCCTGCTACTCCGTGCCAGTGCATTATGAACAGAATTAACAACCGACATCTAGGATATTCAACTTTACTTTCAATAGATTAACTATCCGTTACCTAATTCTGCGACCAATTCGCATTACTATAAATGCGTCTCATCTGTTAAAACAGCATCTGTGAAACCATCTTATGTACTTGGCCTCAATGCACATTACGGTCTAAAAAACAGGTAGGAAATTGACGGTGATCTTGCGGTTTACGCGATCTTAAAATAGTCCGGCATTTCCATAATCCTAAATTCGGCAGTTGCGGGTCTGAAAATGGCGCATCTACTCAAAATCACTGTGGCTTTTGAATTTTCGGTGCTCACCCTGACGGTGCCAGGGTTGCGCCTCCGAAAAATTCAAAATCCTTCGCGCTTTTGAGTACCTGCGCCATTTTCATCCTCCTTAACTGCCGAATTTAGGATAATTTAACAACTTATAAAACCTAGACGAGGAACCTCTCCATGGAAATGTTAAACGTTGGGCAATTTGAGCTAGTCTCGAACGCCTTCTCTTTCGCCATCGCTGTCATGGGCGCAGCAACGATATTTTTGTTCTTAGGGCGCAGCCAGGTTGCTCCTCAGTACAAAACTGCCGTGACGATAAGTGGTATCGTTACGTTGATCGCTTTCTACCACTACTGGAGGATCTTTGATTCATGGCAGGGCGCGTACAGCCTTACAAAGACCGGCCTTGAGGCGACTGCCCACAAGTTTAACGATGCATATCGTTACGTAGATTGGCTCCTCACGGTGCCGCTCCTGCTCATCGAGCTGATCCTTGTTATGAGACTCTCGCGAGAAGAGACTATCTCCAAGGCGCAGAAGCTTGCAGGCGCTGCAGCACTGATGATCCTCCTTGGATACCCGGGCGAGGTAGCTGCCGATATGGGAACGAAGTTCAAGTGGTGGTTTTTCTCGATGATCCCGTTTATCTACATCGTTTTTAGCCTCTTCTCTGGACTATCAAAGGCGATCAATGCACAACCAGAGTCTGTCAGAGAGCTAATCATGACGGCTCGTAACTTAACTGTGGTTTCATGGTGTTTCTACCCAGTTGTGTATGCCCTCTATTTCTTCCCAGGTGCAAACGTGGGTAGTGCAGAGGTTACAACGTACGTTCAGATCGGTTACACCATCGCTGATATCTTGGCGAAGGCAGTATTCGGTGTGTTCATTTACGTGGTTGCTGTTCGTAAGTCTGAGTCGAACGCCTAAGGCGTACGGTTTCACTTAAGCGTGACCAGAAAGCAGCGCCCTCGGGCGCTGCTTTTTTTTTGCGTGTTGCAAAGCTGCTTTCTTGCTAGCCCACATCCGCTGGTACACATCCGCTGGTACATACTAAAATTCAACCTAAATTCGGCAGTTAAGGAGGATGAAAATGGTGCAGGTGCTCAAAAGCACGAAGGATTTTGAATTTTTCGGAGGCGCAACCCTGGCACCGTCAGGGTGAGCACCGAAAATTCAAAAGCCACAGTGATTTTGAGTAGATGCGCCATTTTCAGACCCGCAACTGCCGAATTTAGGATAATCTTGACACTCAGCCTACCTAAGTGCTTACATACGCAAAACCTCCTCAATATTGCACATATGTATCCAAGATTAGCTAAGCTGCCGTCACTAAACAGCTTTTTCCTTTTTGGTCCGCGTGGTACCGGCAAAACTAGGCTTTTAAAGCAGTGCCTAGCCCCGGAGACGACCCTTTGGATTGATCTTTTGAGCGAGGATCAATTTTTAACTCTAACACGAGATCCAGCTTACCTTGAGCGCCTGATAGCCTCCTTTAGAGGTGACCTACAGACTGTCGTTATCGATGAGGTGCAACGCGTTCCTTCGATCTTAAACGAGGTACATAGATTGATTGAGTCTGATCGCTACTCCAAAAAGTTGCAATTTGCGCTGACTGGATCGAGCGCCAGAAAGCTTCGAAGGGGCGGAGCTAATCTTCTCGCCGGCCGAGCTTTTCTGCACCACCTGTTCCCTCTGTCGGTCTTTGAGTATTCTGATGACTTCGACCTTATTCGCGCGCTCAAGTGGGGAACGCTGCCGCAAATTGTGACAGCGAAGGATGATGAGGAGAGGGGTGATTTTCTTCGTGGATATTGTCAAACATATCTTCGCGAGGAGATCCGCGAGGAGCAAATCGTCAGAAAGATCGATCCTTTCCTCCGTTTTTTGGAGGTCGCGGCATCGGCTAACGCCGAAATAGTTAATTTCTCAAAGATTGGTCGCCAATGTAAGGTCGACCACAGAGCCGTGTTGCGCTACTTTCAGATACTCGAGGATACTCTTCTCGGGTTTTTTCTTGAGCCGTATCACACCTCGGTTAGAAAGCGACAGATCCTCTCCCCTAAGTTTTATTTCTTTGATACTGGCGTGGCTAGGGCTCTCGCGGGTCAGCTCTCAGTTGACATTCACCCTTCAACGAGTCAGTTCGGAAAACTTTTTGAGCACTACATAATCCTTGAGTGTTTGAGACTGAATGATTATTTACGTCGTGATTTTCGCTTGTTTTTCTATCACGTTGATGGCAACGAGATCGACATGATTATTGAGCGACCAGGAAGGAGGGCTCTTCTGGTAGAGATTAAGTCAAGTGAAACGATCGATAGCCAAGAGCCGCGTAAGTTTGAGTCGATCGCAAAGCCATTTGGTGATTGCGAGAAGGTTATCTTATACCGCGGAGAAGAGAGAGTCGTTTATAGTGAAGATCTGAGAGTCGTTCCGTGGCTAGAGGGAATTAGTGATATCTTTTTTGGAGGGGATCCGAAGCTCACTATTACCCTCAAGTAGTAATGAGAGGGGTTGTCGTGTGGAGAACATTCGGGCCTCTATCTCTATTTCACTGTGAATAAGGCCATATCTTCTTTAAGTTTGTGATTCACCTCTCCTTCCCTCCCTCGCCGTTATCGCTGCGCTGTTTGTGAAAAAACTTTAGCCTCGAAATGACGAAGCATTTATTTTTACTACCGGGTATTGGGTTTCGCGACCGCCGGCTCGCTGTCCCGCACCTTCCAACGCTTCACTGTTCGTTCAGGCTCATACTTCACCATAGGCTTCCAATCGACCAACCCTCGCGGGCAAGCCCTTGCCTCCTAGGTGTTAACCTCCTCCCGTTAAGGCGTCGCTCCGGACTTGCACCGGAACCACGTACACATGCCACTCGCACCAAAAAGCAGCGCCCTTAGGCGCTGCTTTTTTTGCGTGTTGCAAAGCTGCTTTCTTGCTAGCATCGCCTCTATGAAGGCAGTCGTTGTCGGAACAGGTGCTGGGAGTTTGGCAAGCGCGTTACGCTTACGAGCGCTTGGTCACGAGGTAGATGTGGTCGAATCGTGTCCTGACGCCGGCGGCCGGGCTAGGGCATTCTCGTTTCACGGACATACCTTTGATGCTGGTCCAACGGTGATAACGGCACCCTGGCTATTTGATGAGCTCTTTACACTGTTTGGAGAGCGCCGCACCGATCACATTGAGTTCCTCCCGTGTGATCCGTGGTATCGACTCTCATACGCGGATGGAACCGAAATGGACCTAGTGCCATCGATAGAGCGCCAGGAGCGGGAAATCGCTCGGCTCGCCCCAGACGATGCGCGTAACTACCGCCGCTTTCTTGACCACAGCAAGCAGCTGTATTCGGTTGGCTATGAAAAGCTGGGAGATGCTGACTTCTCCTCGCTCACCTCTATGATCTCCATGGTGCCTGTACTAGCAAGGCTTGGTGGTTTTACTACTCTGTGGCGCCATACAGCTAAGTATTTTTCCGACCCCCGTATTCGGCAGGCCTTCTCTCTGCCAACACTTTTGGTGGGCGGCAATCCGCTCACAACCACCGCGATATACGGACTGATTCACGCCATGGAGCGTAAAGGTGGTATCTGGTTCGCCAAAGGTGGTACCTCACAGCTCATTGCAAGTCTGGTGTCTCTTGGTAAGCGGCATGGTATCCGTTTTCACTACAATTCAAAGGTCGTCAGCTTTGCAACGAACGCACAGAGACGAGTGACTATGGTAGAGGCTTCGCACAAAGGTGAGCGAGCTTCATTCCAATGCGATCTAGCTGTTTGGGGTAGCGATCCTCGAGCGCTCTACTCGACCTTAGGCAATACGCTACTCTCGTTCACTGAACGATTGCGCGCTAAAACGGTCAGATCGAGCATGGGGCTCTACGTCCTATACTTTAAAACGGGTCGCACATACGCGAATGTTGCTCACCATACCATCGTGCTATCGAAACGCTGGGAGAAACTTCTCAATGAGATATTCCACGGTTCGAAACTGCCGCCCGACCCCAGCCTATACCTACATCGCCCCGCTGCAACGGATCCCTCGATGAGTATCAGTGATGGTGACCTGTTCTATGTGCTAGCCCCCGTTCCGCATCTGGGCCTTTACGACAGCTGGAGATACGAAGAGTCGCACTTTCGTAAGACGGTCCTCTCGATTCTTGAAGAACGGATACTCCCGCACCTTCAAGCAGAGCTGGTATTCGCCGAGTCGGTAGACCCCCGTTATTTTCGTGATACGCTGATGAGCCCTCTAGGAGCCGGATTCTCTATCGCGCCGCTATTGAGCCAGTCAGCCTGGGGCCGCTTTCACAACCGCATGGATAAGGTCCCGAATCTATACCTGTGTGGCGCAGGTGTGCATCCTGGTGGTGGACTTCCAGGTGTTGTTACATCTGCCAAAGTTGTCGAGCGTATGATTCGGCGAGACTTCCCGGCTCAGTTGCGTAGCGAGAACAATGAAACCGTTGGTGATATGAGGTCGGTGGCATGAGTGACGCGATGCACAACCTCCGCAAGGCCGGCAAGACCTTCTACTTCGCATCACTGTGGCTCCCAAAACACGTACGCCCTAATGCGGCACGCGCCTACGATTTCTGCCGTGCAGTCGATGACTACGCCGATGCTACACCTGTGCGTCCAGATCGTGATGAGAAGCTACTCGCCATAGCGTCGGCTATACGTAACGTAGATGGCTCCGTCCCACTTGTGCGTCCGCTCATACCGCTGATAACTTGCTTTCCAGAGATCCAGGATCCGTTTGCTACGCTTGTTGATGCCTGCCGCGAGGATGTACCGGGGCTTACAATCAACGACGAGTCCGATCTTGAACGATACGCTCACGGCGTTGCTGGAACTGTTGGTCTAATTATGTATCCAATTCTTGGCGGTGTATCTCCTCTTGGCCGAAGCCATGCTGCGGATCTGGGAATAGCGATGCAGTACACAAATATATCTCGAGACATCTTTGAGGATCAGGCGCGTGGCAGATCGTACCTACCGAGATCGTGGTTTGCTGGCGCTCCTTTGTTACCCCCCTACACCACCATCGAGGATCCAACGGGGGAATTATCCGTTCAAGCCGCTCGAAACATACTACGCCTTGCAGATGCTCGTTACGCTCGTGGGCTCTCAGGACTACAGTACTTGGCGGCTGATTGCCGTTTCGGAATTGAGGTGGCGGCACGATGTTACCGTGCTATTGGGGATAGAGTGATTGCAAACAACACGCTGGTACGTAATCGCGCAGTGGTTCCATTATACCATAAGGCCCGTATAGCATGCACCGTAGCTCTGACGAGGACGCGTCAATGCGCAAGTTTAGAACAGTAGGAATTCGCGGAGCTGGACTGTCCGGCTTAAGTGTGGCGCGAGCCCTGCTAGCAGCGCATCCTGAAATATCGATCTCCGTGTTCGATGTACGACCAAAACTACCTCACCCGCAGCGAACTTTCTGTTTTTTTAAGCCACAAGAGATCGACATTTATAACCTACCGCACCATTCATGGAATCGCGTGACGTTCCGCAGTAGCACTTTTAATCGCACTCTCGATGTCTCCTCCACCCCATATACGATGGTACGCGGCGATGATTTCTTTGAGCACACGCTCTGTGAGCTAGAGGCCTCTGGTGTCAACTTTCGCTGGAACTGCCAGGAGGTCTCAATCGGCCTGGACTGGATCGAGGCAGATAGCGTAAAGGAGCACTTTGAATGCGCTATCGATGCCGCATTCTGCCCCTCTGAAGTTAGCTCTACAATATGGCAATCGTTTGCAGGGATATGGATTAGTACTGATAACCCGGTATTCGATCCCACTACTGCGATTCTGATGGATTTACAGGAAAGCAGTGAAGATGCCCCGGTTAGCTTCTTCTATATTCTACCAACATCTCCTCATTTAGCTCTCATTGAGCATACGACGTTTAGTCCTAGCCCATTATCAGAGCAATACCACCTAAAACGCTGCCAGAGCTGGATACACTCGCAGATTAAATCTCAATTTCACATGCAAGGCTCAGATCGCGGAATAATTCCTATGGGAATTGTTCCTACACAACAGCGCAAGAGCCCGTTGATTATCGGCAGCAATGGAGGCTTCGTTCGGCCGGCTACAGGCTACTCGTTTACCACGACTCTGCGAGACACAACCGCCTTGGCTCGAACTATTATAGACGGCGGGTCGCTCCAGCTCTGCCCATATCCACCTTGGCTTACATTCGGTGATCAGATTTTTTTACGAGCGCTCCGAAAAGACCCCCTCAATGGAGGACATCTTCTTGAGCAGCTACTCTCGCGCTCGCCAGCACGGGCACTCGTATCATTTCTCTCTGGAGATGTTTCATTGTATGAGGCTTTATCAGTATGGCTCTCTGTTCCGAAGATATCGATGGTTAGGAGCTTGCTACGTACATGAATCCTACTTGCAGCCACGGAACCCGCCTCGTCGTGCTGCTCTTTATCAGCATGTTGGTCTTCTCGTACGGCGCACCTGCCATATCGGAGTGGATTGCTCTAGCGCTGATGATCGTGGCTGGCATTCCTCATGGGTCGTTTGACCTACGAGTTGCACAAACTAAGTGGCGCACCGCTGCGATGTCACGAACGCAGATAGCAGCGATCTACTTGGCTTGTGTCTTCTCAATGAGTGCACTGTGTGTCTTTGCTCCGGGTATAGGCTTATCTTTATTTCTTGCCATCTCTGCGCTGCATTTCTCAGAGGGGGAGTTTCAATCAAGCATGCCAGCTAACTTAGCAACGGGAGTAATCTTTGGATGTGGGGCGATACTCCTGCCTATCGGACTACACTCTGACACTGCTATGCAATACATGGGATACTTTGTTAAACCTTCTCTCTTCGTATCGCTGGCACCAACGCTCCGAGCCCTGTCGTTCATCGTCGTCACTGCGATAGCGTTGATTCTTGTCCGTGATTGCATGCTCGGGCTAAAGGCAGCACCAACTACCATCGAACGATGCCTCTGTCTTATGAGTTGGGTACTTCTGCCACCGCTTGCCGGATTTTGCGTCTGGTTTATCGGGCGACACTCGCACCAACATCTCGATCTGTGCCGGAAGCTGTTTCAGTCGGGAGAACGTCGGATTCCTCTCGACTTTGCGCTCATATCGCTGCTTGCAATAGCTGGCCTACTACCATTTGCGTATGCGTTCGATTTTTCGGATATAAATCAGCTGTTTGCGGCATCAATCTGTCTTATCGCCGGACTTACTCTTCCGCACATGATTGTCTCGCATAATCTGCGAGCTTAGGGATTACTTACCCCACCACGACACAACCACCATGCCGAGGTATACCCCGACGATACCGGCTACTCCTGCGGCAGTCGACGGCGCAGGGATCGGGAATTTCAGCAAGGTAAACCCTGCTCCAAAGAGAGCCCCTGTAAAGAGACTAAGTAGTAGTTGCTTCATAACGCCTCCATCTCGGCCACAAATGCCTCCACAGCTCTGAATAGTCGTTTTTGAAAGAGAAAGCTGAGTGTGCCATAGGCTACCTAGGATACGCCTCAAGTCTCGCCGGGATCAAGGTAATACCTGATCTCGGTTAGCGCCAGTGGCCACAGAGCGTGATAGCTTGGCGCCTCGAATGAGCCGTTTAGGCACGATGTGCAATCAGGCAGGCCTAGACGAAAACAGTCCCTAATCAGAGGTATTATATGAAGATCACCCCCACCAAGACCCTACTTGCGACTCTGGCCGTTCTGGTTGTGTCGGCAACTGGCTGCGCAACTCGCTCGGAAGTTGCCACAATTCGCACCGATGTGATGGAAGCCAGGCGCACTGCTGACCGCGCACTCAACGTAGCTGAAGAGGCTAATCGTCGCTCGGAGAGAACTGAGGAGATGCTCAATCGTGGCTTCAAGCACTCGATGAGAAAGTAGCCTTTGCGCGAGACTCATAGAGCTGCTACTCTGTGCTGCAGCTCTACTTATGAAACCGACCAAATCTCTTGCCCTCTCAGCAGTTGTGATTCTTCCTTTCGTGACGCTCCTGTGCTGCGTTTCCACGCAGCAACTTGAGGCACAGTCATCCAGCGCCAATATGCCATCGAGCACCGCGGCGCGAGACTCTGACGGTATCGTAGTGTCGGGAGAGTGCCTGACCAAAGTTGTGCAGGACCGCGGGAGTGTAGTCATCGGCTCGACAGTTCTTGCGAAAAGCACGAAGGAAGCATCCGAGAAAGCTATTTCGGCACACGAAACGCTGAAGGCGCGGGTCAAGGGGCTTATGCTCCAGAATTTTACCTCGGAGACATCCGAGTACTCAGTTAATCAAGAGTGCTCATACGATCAAGGGCGTCGTCGTTGTGAAGGCTTTCGTGCCCGTCTGGCAACGCGCTTTCAGACCTCAGAGATCGGGCGGATCGGGGATATTATCGCAATCAGCTCACAGCTAGCCTCAGAAGAGGTCTCGGAGCTGCAAACGTTTGCTGCGCCTGATACCCTCAAAAAAGCGCGCGAGGCGTGTCTTGAGATCGCCATGCAAAACGCCGCTAGTAAAGCTCAAATACTCGCTAAGGGTGCCGGTGTTACCCTGGGTAGGCTCAAATTCGTGCATGAGGGCGAAACTAACGATCAAAATCTTCCAGCTCCTCTAGCAAAGCGCGGCTTTGAAGCTGCACCGATGTCTGCTATGGCAAACTCGGCTCCAAGCATCGATGCTCGGCCTATCGATCTGCGCGTTTTAGTTACCGCTCAGTACCAGATCAACTAGCCGTGTGTTAGGATCCGCTCATGGACCACAACGACAACCGACACCGAGCGCCATGGGAGGTTGACCATATTGGCATTGCGGTTACCGACCTTGAAGCTGCAATAGCCGTGTACGCCTCGACCGCTGGTACCACTGTTACACTACGAGAACGCCTGCCGGAACAGGGTGTCGAGCTTGCATTCCTTGATACAAGGGGTTCCAAACTAGAGCTCTTAGCACCGCTCAATCCCACATCAACCTTGTCTAAGTTCATCGCAAATCGTGGCCCCGGCCTACACCACATCTGCTACCGGGTCACGGATATCAAGGCCGAACTCGCTAAGCTAGCGGCTGCCGGGCTACAGCTTATCGATCACACTCCGCGCCATGGGGCAGGTGGTACCAAGATAGCCTTCATATCTCCCGCCTCGTTTCTGGGTGTATTAACTGAATTATGTGAATATCCAGCAGCTTAACTGGCGTTTGCGGTGCTTGTTCAAGACTCGTTTTAGGGCGTCGCAATTCTCTTCTCTAAAATGGGGCCAAAAATGCGCGGAACTTACTGTATTTA
>JBBALZ010000064.1:0-15848 GCA_040402735.1 Bdellovibrionota bacterium | reverse complement strand
ATGAGTCTCTGACCAGGTACTATGGACGATATTCCTGTAGACGTCGAGGTGCGCGAGCTAAACTTATTCCTCCTTCAGAGCAAGAGACAGAGCGCGACTACAGGCGAGAGTTCCGTCGGAGCAGTTGGGCCGCGTGCATAAAACGCATATACGAAATAGACCCCTTAGAGTGCCCCAAATGCAAGGCACAGATGCGTATCATCGCCTTCATTCAACACGAACACTCAATCAAGGACATCATGAAGTCGCAGGGGATCGCTGACTTTAGAGCGCCTCCACCGACTCTTAAGTTCATCGACACCACCGAGGCTCGCGATGAACTACCCTCTTACGACTCCTTTGAACCCGCGCCTGATGACTTCTAAATTCCGCTTCCACAGAGACGGAGCCGGTGGAGTGCAAGTACAATGATACTTTTCGCAACTTAATGTCCCCCTCCGCACTCCGCTTAGACTCTACAAAACATAGCGTGAGACCACTAACCACGTATGTCGGCCGTAATCTGAGCCGGCTCGACTCAGCCATCACCGGACATCACCGGACAGCCACCACGGTTCAGCTACTTATAAAAAGGCGATCGATTTGCCTACTCATCAAACGCATCCAAGCGCTCTTGAAGCGCTGGAACGCACTCGCGCCACTCAGGAAACTGCTGTAAAGCGAGGGCTCCACATACAAGATCATCAGCCGAAGTTACCTGGTCGCTCAGCACCGCAAGCTCTACCTCACCCCGTAAAACGCCAGGGGCAATTTCACGCAATCCATTTGGAATAAGCGGCAGGTACCTCACGCGACCACGCCAACGGGCAATGACTCGCTCAATCGTCTGCTCCGATATGCCCTGGGCTCGAGCTGTCGCCCTAAATGCAGCAGCGTCACAGTTGCGCTCTCCTCCTGGCAGCAGTCTTGGGGAAAGTGTTCGTAGCGGGCGCGGCTCAGGCGAAAGCGCCACGAGCGCCTTCACTATGGTGTGAGCGCTACGCAAGGCATCCCATGGACCCCGATGGCTACAACTAAACACTCCTTTAACCTGGGATATGCCATAACGACGAGCCCACTTGCCAGCGAGCTCGCGTCGACTCACCTCGTGGTGCACTACCCATCCAGCTTCTGTGACTGCATCGTGAATGACACCGTCGATGCTCTCTGGAGAGAGCGGCTTAGCGCCCCAGAGCAGAGAGACTTCAAGCAGAGTAACCCCACGTCGTTGAACAGCGATAAAAGACCCTTCACTTAGCTCAAACGATGCGAATGCTGCTGCGTTCTTGGCCGAGCGCGGCGTGGCCTGATACGTAAGCTGAACTCCAGCGATCGTCGATTTTTTTGCTGGAACAACGTACGATCCCAGCCTTGATGGCGGCAGCACACCGTGAGTCGGATCGAGCACCACACCACCTACCCTAGCCTCAAAGTTTTCTCCTGTGACAGTGTCACGAAACTGAATAATGTAGCAGCCACTCTCAGCAGACTCAGCCTCAAGGTATATCGGTGTCACAGCAGAGAGCACAGAAGCCCCCTCTTGCCGAGCCGCCAGTATGGTTTCACGAATGAGAAGTCGCTCATCAACACGGCACAGCGGCACAAATCTTCTTACAGCAGCGGCAACCGCTCCAGAAATCGGATGACTATCTTCCGGCATCGCAGATACTAAGTGGGGAGCTCGTTCTCGTTTGAGGGTGTTCAGAGCCGAACGTGCTCTAAAAAGCTCGCGTGGGTTGCTGCGTAACTGCTGGGCTAAACGGATCTCCCATGAGAGCGCATCTGCGCCAAACGAGCCCTGCTCCAATAGTAAAACCTTAATACCTTGCAGAGCAGCTTCGTGTGCAACTAGTGCGCCGGTAAATCCACCACCAAGAATGAGCAGGTCAAAATTGCGGTTCTCTTGTATCCTGGCCAGTACCTGCGGTCGAGTCGCAAGATTAACAAATGGCACATTATCATCTAGGACCTCACCCGATTCTAAGCCATAGAGCGACAACAGCTGCTCATTCATACAACCGCACCCGCCACGTATACCCCTGCGGCACAGAGACCTGCCACGAACCACCAGTTACTTCGGAGAACGCGCACTCGGATTTTGCAGAGATCACAACTCTCTTTTCCGCAGCTAAACCATCAACATTGGTCGCTACACACTCACCTTTCGCAGCCACACCATTGAGCGGCTCAAGGGTTACTACAATGCGAGCAGCCCCCTGAGTAATCTTAACCGCACGCACCAATCCCCGCGCATCGACCACCCTGATCTCATCAGCTGACGCATCAAAAACCACAGCCCCAATCGATACGAGCGCAGATATCCAGACAACTTTAAGCAGATGCCACCAACGCATTCTCATCCAACACGAACTCTGCATATCGAACTATAGTCCTATGTCGCGCCTAACCCGACGTCCACGAAGCTGGATCATATCAACGAGCTTGTAAGCCGAGTGCCTCGACTCTGCCACCGTTTCGCCCAGAGCGACCACGCTAAGAGTCCTTCCACCACCAGATACCAATTCGCCTTGGGAATTGCGTCCTGTTGACGCTTGAAACACGATAGTATCAGGCACCATCGTCATAAACTCCAAGCCACTTATGCGATCCCCCTTCACCGGAGCTTCCGGATATCCGTCAGAAGCAATCACCACACAGGTTGCCACCTTTGAGCTCCACGTAAGCGCCGGCAACCTATCGGATTTGCCCGCGACCCACTCATACAACTCAACAGGATCGCTGCTTAGCCGAGCCATAATTGACTGGCACTCAGGGTCCCCGAGTCGCGTATTGTACTCCAAGACCTTTACTCCAGCCTCTCTTGGCTTGCTTGGATCAATCATCAACCCGGCGTAGAGAAACCCTTTAAAAGGCACGCCGCGCTTGGCCATCGTCTCGACGATCGGCTGTGCGCAGCTACGCTGTATCCAATCCATGTCATCAGCACTGATCCGCGGTGTCGGACAGACCGATCCCATGCCACCCGTATTTGGGCCCTGGTCTTGGTCGCCTAGCCGTTTATAATCGTGCGCTGGAGCTAGTGGAACTACCTCGCTTCCATTACTGGCAAATATGCAGCTAACTTCGTAGCCCGCCAGGAACTCTTCAACTACCACCTTCTCGGCTCGCAGTTCGCCGAAGAGCTGATCCAAGGCGTCTGTAAATTGATTTGATTCCTGAATAACAAACACACCCTTCCCTGATGCCAAGCCGTCTGCCTTTAAAACGAGCGGCGCACCTTTGTGAGCGCAGTATTCCTCAAGTGTCGAACGTGACGTAAACACTTCGTAGGTTGCCGTAGGAACCCCGGCAGCAACCATAATCTCCTTCGCGAAACTCTTGGAGCTCTCCAGCATCGCCGCCGCCTTAGTCGGGCCCACAATTGGAAAGCCGGCCTCTTGAAAGGCATCAACGATTCCAACGGCGAGAGCGGCTTCCGGTCCAACGACAGTAAGGTCTATTCCCTGCTCTTTCACCAACGCTAGAATCTCGGACACTGCGGTAGTACCCACAGAGACGCACGTGGCTACCTCTGCAATTCCTGGATTTCCAGGAGCCGCTAATACCTGCGATACGCGGGGCGCCCCCTTGAGCCGCCAACAGATGGCGTGCTCGCGAGCGCCACTTCCTATTACCAATACCTTCATAGAACTCACCCCTCTGACTCAGAATCCTAGTGCCTAAAATGCCGATCTTCGACGAAGAATAGACTCACATTCTTTGCTGCTGCTGTGGCCTTCACCTCATCGTCACGTCTTGCTCCTGCTGGAGCAATTACACAAGATACTCCTTCAGCGGCAAGCGCTTCAATCGAATCCGGAAATGGAAAGAACGCATCCGAAGCAGCGACAGCGCCGCTAAGGAGATGCCCGTGCAACTTCGCCTTTCGTATCGCAAGCTCGATCGAGTCGATTCGACTCATCTGTCCAGCTCCAACTCCGATCAGGAGTCCTCCGCGAACGAGTACGATTGCATTTGACTTCACGTGGCCACAGATCCTCCACGCAAGGTCGAGATCCGCTAACTCGTCATCAGTTGCTTGTCGCGGTGTGACCCGGGCTGTGTCCGTGACGTTTGAACGAGCAACATCTGGGTCTTGCAGCAACACAGAACCAGCTACTGTCCTCAACTCATAACCAGCGAGCTGCTCAATCTGCACCTCAAGGATACGTAATGTCTTACTTGTACGTAAAACATCGAGAGCTTCCGATGAATAGCTAGGGGCAACAACGATCTCGGCGAAATCACCACGGATCTCCTCTGCGGCCTCGCGGTCGATCTCGCAGTTGCTCACTAGAATACCACCGAAATGACTTCGCGGGTCGCACTGTTTTGCGCGCTCAATCGCGGAACCAACCGAGGCTGCCGATGCCACACCACACGGATTAAGGTGCTTAAGAATCGCCACAGTCGGCTGAGACGTCGGCAGATCCGCTAGGAGTCGCAACCCAGCATCAAAATCAAGCATGTTGTTATACGAAAGCTCTTTACCACCAAGCTGTCGCCACGATGAGCCACGCAATGTCGGAACACTCGCGTGCGAAACGCTATATACGGCAGCGCGTTGATGCGGGTTCTCACCGTATCGAAGACTTGCATCCTTCTGCAGTGAGAGCGATATCTTTGAAGGGAAATCAGCATCGCCTGTCACAGCAGCGGAACCACCGACAGATGCGAAGTAGCCGCCTATCGCCCCATCGTAGGCAGATAGTGCCGTGAACACCTTGGCCGCCAGGCCGCGTCGAAACTCTAACGGAAACGGATCGGCTCCGCCCCTCGCAAGCAGATCAATGACCTTTGGATAATCACTCGGGTCAATTACGGGAAGCACGAAACGGTGATTCTTTGCTGCTGCACGGATCATCGTTGGCCCACCAACATCGACCAACTCAGTCATCTCATCTGGATTACCAGCCCGATCGCTCTCAAGGTACTTCGTGAAGGGATAGAGATTCACGGCTACGAGATCAATAGGGGCGATCGATTCCCTCTGTAGTTGCTCTACGTGATGGGTTGAATCACGTCTGGCCAGAATTCCACCGTGAATTTTAGGGTGCAGCGTCTTCACTCTGCCGTCCAGGAGTTCTGCGAGCCCGGTATACGACTCAACGCTGGTGTAAGGCACCTTCTCACCCGCCAATGCCTTTCCCGTGCCGGATGTGGCCAACAGAGTGTAGCCCGAATCAACCAGGGCGCGGGCAAACTCAACTAGCCCAGTCTGATCTGAAACACTCAGTAACGCCATCTTTTGCATAATTACCTCGACTTGTTTGGATATTCACCGCAGGATAAAAGGGACCTAACGTAAAACAAATAGTAACTACTCACCGGATTTTAAGATCGTCGCTGCAATTTCGTCGCTTAATGAGCTGATTTTGGCGGATCTTTTTTCTTGCCACCCTCAAAGTAGATGCTCCATTTTCAGACCCGCAAGTGCTGAATTTAGGTTAATTAGTCCGAAATTACAACTCGCCGAAGGCAGCATAGCGGTTTATGATTGACGTCTCTCAGAACCGCTTCGTGGGACCAAAGCTTGAAATGTTATCTCCGGTTTTTTGTCCTGACGGACAGGTTTCTGGCCGGAAATACTAATTTGGGGGATTTTTATTCACGCGACCAAAGTCTGTAATGTTATCTTTGGTTTCTGTCCGCCAGGACACAAACCAATAAAAAACAACAACTTACGCTTTTGGGTGATGCAACTCTACGAGTTTCTCTGATATGTAAACCTAGAAAGAGATTACTATCTTTTAATCGTGGTAATCTATCTTTAAAATTATGACTAGCGTTACCTCTGATTCATTAGGATTTAACCTCGCTCTGCTCCGCTGCGCAGCTGGGACAGATGTCGGTATGCGCCGTGAAGAGAACCAGGACTGTTTTGGGGTTATCAGAAGAGCAGAATACCAAGCGTTTTTTATCGCTGATGGAATGGGTGGTGCTCAAGGCGGCGCCACAGCCTCAAGAATGGCGATCGCGTCGCTTCAAGAAGCGCTTGGCAGTGACGGAGTTCGCATCTCTGTAGATTTTATCGATCAAGTAATTCAGAAAACAAACGCCCGTATCTTTGAGAAAGGCAGCACCGATCCAGCTTTCGCCGGGATGGGGACAACTCTTGTGGGTTTGGTATTCACCCCTGACGGATTGCTTTCAGTAAATGTCGGAGATTCTCGGGCCTATCGGGTGCGCCACCAAGATATAGAACAGATATCAAAAGATCACACTTTACTGAGTGAGTTAGTTGCTACAGGAGCATTAAATCCGCAGGAAGTTACAGATCATCCCGTCTCTCACATGTTGACTCGCTCGTTAGGACCGGTTGCTGAAGTCGAGGTTGAGTGCAAAATGCTCGCGGAACAACCAGAAAACGGCGATATCTATGTCCTCTGCTCTGATGGGCTCTACAACTATGTTCCAGCGGAGGAGATTTTGGCCGTGGTGCGCCAGAATGCACTCGATGATGCTAATCAGATCCTGATTAACCTCGCTAACCAACGTGGTGGCGGAGATAACATCACGGTGCTGGTGATAGCAGTGGGCGAAAGAAAAGGTCGAGGTCGTAAACCGACCCTTCCGTATCCGCTTATAGATATCGAGGAGCAAACAGCTGAACAGCCGCCTCTTGACGTTGAGATCGACGCGTTAGAAACGGATACAGACGGACCCCTGCCGCCACCAGTTGAGGAGCCCAAGGATCGCAAAGCGCAACAGCGCGCTCTGCGGGCCGGGCGTCGAGTGTACGCAGGCACTCCGCGACTTATGCCTACCGCCTTTATTCTGGGTATTACCCTATTGATTGGCTTGGCCCTGGGCGGGCTGGTGCGGCGACTCTCTTTGTACACATTAACGGGGATAAACTCTATTAGCACCGAAGTTTCAAGCCAGACCGAACCTCCATCAAGTAACGAGGGGCTCACCTTGGCAGCGCTCGCGCGCCAGATCCGAGCAGAGCGCAATTTAAATCAGAGCGATCCGAGTCAAGCTAACACGCAGACAGTTAATGAGCCCGAGCAGTTGCAGGTTGCAATTACGCGCCTCGAGCAGCAGATCGATACGTTAACTAAATCCTCTGGCAAGGCAGTTGGAGTGAGTCTGCAAGCTGTTCAAGGCGAGGTGGATAGACTGCAACGCGAGTACTCGAAGATTGAATCGAACTTGGACGTAGCATCGCGCGCGGTAACTCTCTGGTTGAGCCGACAAGTAGCTTTTGAGAGTCAGGAAAAATCTATCGATTCATTATCTGATGTCGAACAAGTAGCCGCGTATTCCGGGGTTATTAAAGATAAACTTGCGGCGCTATCTTCAATTTCATACAAGTTTCGAAGTAAAGCTGACGAAGTAGAGCTGTACCCTGGGAATGCCGCGATACGCGCGGACCTTGAGCAGCTACAAGCAAAGCGTGAGCAGCTACGTAGTGAACTGCAGGTAGACGTCAGAAAGTCGCTGGGGAATATCTTGGCTAACGCCTACAAAGATTACGAGACGATTCGAATTCGTCGAGATATGCTCTGGCTTGATCTACAGACAGCCAAACGCGACCTTGAGATTCAGAGCATCCTCTCCGACAATGATCTGACAAAGCGTACAGAGCTCCTCAATGCGCTTAAGGAGCGTCTAGAAAACGATCGACGCGTCCTTTCCGAGATGCAGAAGCGAGCTCGGTCTGGGAGATAGTGCGCAGTTAGAAAAAGGAGCCGCAAAAATCAGCTCATTTAGCGACGAAATTGCAGCGACGATCTTAATATCCGGTGAGTAGTTACAGTAGGCAAAGGTAAAACATCGCGCTAGCGGTAGCCGCGACCTCTTGATGCCTACTTACTCACCTTGCGAATAAAGGGCTTGCTGGCTACAAACGATTCACTGTGCAGCTGGCTTACCAAACGTTCTGCCTGGACCTTGTTCTCTTCTGGACCAACAAGAACTCGATAAAAGCTCTCGCCCTTAACCGAAGCCGACTCAACCACTACCGGAAATCCAGCTCGCTTTAATCTCTTTGCTACAGACTCTGCTTCCGAGAGCTTCTTCGGTGCCGAAACCTGCGCAAAATATCCGGGTGGCAAAACTTTGCGGACAAGATTATTGCTCTCACTTGTCTTCACTGAGGCTGGCTCTGCTTTTAACGCGTCTGCAACGATGCGCTTTTCTTGACTAGCAGCTACCTCTTTCTCCGCAGCCTTTGCTGCCTCACTCCTGGCATTTGCTATCCGCTCGTCTAGAACCACTGCCGCGGCTGCCGCTGTACCTTTAGCCGGAGGCGCCTCGGGAACCTCTTTCTTTCCAAGCATGCGTACCGAACTGGGACCTTTATCCTCGTCACCTTGGTCAAAACCATCATCTGACCCTATTATTAGCTCTTCGCCTCGTGGTACATCACCAAAGATCTCATCATCATTAGCTGCAATAGATGACGCATGTTCAACCTCACCGCTTCTGCCAGCCAACCTCTTTGCCTCTGCAGAATCTAAAACCTGCACCCGGGCTGGAACATCTATATTCTTAGCAACCTGGTCAATCTTTGCTGATGCACGCGGGCCTGTTGAATCCGGCAGAATAGCGGGCTCCTTTAGCTTATCATACACCCGATTTGGGCTAACCACCGAGGCATCAGCGAACATTTCAGGAGCTGGCAATTTTGGAATCTCTGCTGAAGAGCTCTGGCGAGCTGCCTCAAATCCCACGTATCTTCCCGAAAAAAATCCGACGAAGTATCCTCCGACACAAGCACCTATGGCGAGTCCTAACCATACGGCTACCTGCAGGACACCTAGTCGTATCTCCCACCCCGCACCAGCGCCACGATTGCGCTCGCCATGATTATTTTGCTTAAGGGTATATCCACCGGTTGCTCGGGCACCATTAGCACCGCCATCACCCCTTGAAGCTCCGTTTTGCTCCGCTACTGATCCGCGCATCTCTCCTCCATCACTAACGCCACTATACAAGAAAGACCAAACCCTAGACCAGCCGCAATCTGCATACAGCTGTCGGTACCACCCATCTTCTCAAGATAGTTTCTAGTTGATGGGGTATTGATAAACCTATGTCCTTCTTGCGCTAGTCGCTCAAAGGCTCCACACCACGCTTCTATCTCGTTATGCAAGATTGCTCGAGCCGTGTAAACCGAAAGGAACAACGCGCTCAGTACGAGTTTCCTGTAGGGCTCAACTTCCCAAATAGATTGGACCAGTTCAGGCTTTGAAATCAGGCGCGGCACAGCCCCTTTAAAGCGCTGAAATCGCGACACAAGACTCTTCATGCTCCAAAGCGGAGAGGCACACTCGTCAAACAAGGCAACTGCCGGATCAAAATCCCCCGATGGTGTCGAGCTCGCCAAATGAAAGAGCAGTCGCCGCCACCCGTCCCTACCTTGCGATTCCATCTCTGCAATACGATCAATTACACGTCGAACAGCCTTTGCAGATAATATCTCTGAGAGAGCGCGGTCACGACTAAGTAGCCAGCCGTCTGCCGGCATCGTTACCTGCAGCAAACCTGCTCGGCGCATCTGAGACAAGCTCTTTTTCACATTATCTGAGAGCCGCTCATGATAATGGTGAGTTGTCCAGATCACGTGACCAGTATCTGAGCTGGGAATTTGTACATCTAGTCGCTGCTCCGATTCATGATTAATTATCCACTCTACTGCTTTGCGGAAGCAATCGAGGACACCTTGCGGTGAATCAGCATCGGTGCTGGTTAGTGGATTAAAACACAGCCGCACACGCTCTCCATATGTCACCGCTAAGAGAGCTTGCAAAGAGCAGCGCGCAAGAAGTCTAAGTCTCGCATATACCGGCTCTGTATTGTCGGGAAGTAGACACCAGATGCTTAAAGGGGCCTGTTTAGGTGGGTACTGCGTAATTGGGGACTGCGCATAGGTTGTACCGATACGAACGGTATCGAGCGCAGCCCTGACCGTTTCTTGCACCTCGCTGATAATGACTGGCATCGGAAGCTGCGAGCAGACGATGTAGCCCTTATCGCTACGCCATTCAATCTGTGAGCCATCAGCCAAAGAGTCGATCAGCTCGTGTGCGACCTTCTCTGCGTGATGCTTGGTTATTTTAGCGATCTCTATCGCTGCTGTGGTGCTTAAATCGCCACTATCGAGCGATGCCATCGGCCAGAACGCCGCGCTCGGCGGCACGCGGCACTCTGGATACTTATCCGCCAACACCGCAAAAAGCCGCTTAGAGAGTACACTCATTGCGCACTCCCACTTAAACACCCTTGCAATAACGTGCGCAGCTCCTCAGTGCAGTGAATACAGTACGAGGCTGCCACATCAGGGATCGTGCGCAAAGCACCCGGATTCCTATCGGACTCCAACACCGATCCTGCACGCTGTATAATTCGATTGCCTTCGTGAACCGCTCTAGCTATGTCCTCACGTCCGTCTCGCAAAAGACCGGCAATCAGCAGCACCTTCGCTGCCTCGGCAAATATCTCCTGTCCCAGCTTCGCTTTTAGAATCTCTAAGCGTTGCAACGCCTCAAAGACCCACGCCGGATCTCCTGAGGAGATAATCGCCAGATGCGAGAAGAGTCCCCGCTGAAGAAACTCTTGTAGCACCTCAGAGGGCGACTCTTCATCGAGAGCCACTAACACCTCGTTCCAGACTCGCCTTGGAGAGAGCGTTGAAAGCACGCCACTCTTTACTGCCTCAAGAAAACCAGCCAGGGTCTGCATATCAAAATGAAATGAAAGTCTCACGATGTAGCGCACCGCGCGAAAGAGGCGCGTAGGGTCATCGACAAAGCTCTTTGGATGCAGTATCCGCAGATTTTTATTGGTTATATCGGTGACCCCACCACACGGGTCAACAGCTCGATTAGCCAATTCACTCGGCGCCAAACCTTTTGATGCCAACCCTTCAAGGCACTCTAGCGGAAGAGCAATGGCGTTAGACGAGAAATCCCGTCGCCACAGGTCCTTATCGATCGATGCCTGTCGTACTGTTGGTAGAGCTCCCGGTCGCTCGTAGACCTCTTCACGCGCCGTTGCAATATCAACTTCATCAAGCTGTACTCCCGAGTCGACAAGCGCTGCTCCAAAAGGAGCAATAAGCTTGGCTGTCAGGAAAGGCTCATGCACTCGCAAAGAACACCCAAGTGCTTTAGCAAGCTGGTGAGCAAATGCAATCCCGGCACCCTCAACCACGACATCTAGGTCGTGGTCTAACACTGCGCGCCCCATAAACGCATCGCGGACTACCCCTCCAACCACAAACACCCGCTCACCGCGCTCAGCAGCTACCTGCAACGCCGCGCGAATGGCCACCGATGCTGCAACGCATGCGTTGCTATCTGATGAGTTAGTACCTACCACGCCCCTCTAAACCTCAATTCCCACCGCACTCTTCATCGGACATAATCTCGTCCTTGAATATCGGTAGCCCGACTGATTGTTGGCCGCGATACTTCCCGGCATCATCATAACGAATCGCACTAGGAGACCTAAGTTCAAAAAGCCCAACTCGCGCTATCTTCATCTTCGGATAGAGCAAGATCGGATTAGGGCCGTGATTGGCCAATTCTAGTGTTACTGGGCGGTCACTGTGCCCTGGGTACACCATCATAGCAGTCTGAACTATCGTTAAACCAACTCGAGCCAGGGTGCTGCGCCCCTCTATCATAAACCCAAGCGATGAACCTACGGTGACGCTCTGAAAGGTATGCCCCAAGAGGAACTCCCCAGGTTGAAGTAAATAAGGCTTCTCTGGCTCGATAATGATCTGGTCGTAGGGTGGAGGCTCTGACTTGCGAACATCAACTACATAACCACCACGAGGCTTAAGCAGTTCAGGCCCAAGATGCAACGTTATGCCCGAGGAGCGGACCCACTTCTCTGAAAATGGAGAGATCTTGAGCTCGCCACTCTTAACAACTCGCTTTATATCTTCATCTGACAACATCATACGCAGCAAACCCCTATCAAGCACGAGAGCCTGGTCGAATACAGGCTGTTACACAGGCTCCGGTCTAGCAGGATACATCGATTAAAATAAAACCAATAGAGACTTTCCAAGCGCCTAATAATATTGTACTTTGCGGTCGTTAATCAGGGTGGTTTAAACACCAGACATCACGTGATGTGCTTGGGAAGTGGATGTGCTACACCTTGCAATTGAAGTCCGGGCATTAGAAAACTGGTAACTCTAAAATAAGGATTCTTTAAGAGATGGAATCAGCTGAATTACGAGAAAAAGAGATTCAAGGTAGCTACAAGTGGTTGATGATAGCCGGAACTGCGGCCGTCCTCTTGAGCTGCTTCCTGTTTTATGTCGATGATGTCGTAATGCAGAACGCACCCGCACGTGATAGAGCCCAAGCAGCCGAGATGGCAGAGTTGAGACGGGCTCAAGCCGGCCTTCCAGCACGGGTCACTGACGATCGCCAAACGCTTCCCCTTAGGATTGAAAGCGAGAACTCTCAGGCTCACGATTAACTTAGTAGTCGCCGACCAAGGTAGCGCTTCTGCACCTCACTCCTTTCATAGCAGCTCTTGTGTGGCGCTCCCGGGCGCAGCTTGCCGCTTTGGACATTGGGCAGCAAGAGAGCCTCTTGCGAAGCCTGTTGCGGCGTTGCCCTACGTGGGCTTTCGGGCACAAAATCTTAAGCGAACTAGCTCTACACGGTGACAACATTCCGCTGGCATATTCATCGGCGATAATCTACGAGCGCTTGGCCCAAAGATCGCCGACCGATCGTCGCGATGCTCTGACGTTAATCGGGCGGTGTTTTTTGCGTCGCGGCGAGTGCGACCAAGCGCTTGAGCATTTTCTCAAAGCACGAGAATTAGCACCGGAGACTCCACAGCTCTCCGAGGAGATCGCCGCAGCGTATATTCTCAAAGGAATGCACGCGGAAGCCTACGCCACGCTAAAGACGATCGATCCGGCTAGCTTAAGCGCCGAAGGCAAAGCGGCGCTGTCGTTTCTTAAGGGGAAATGTGATTAGACTTAGATTCGGCAGTTGCGGGTCTGAAAATGCGCGGCCAAGCGATTACTCACTTGGCCTTGTTCGTACAGCCAACTACGGAGCTACGAACGCCCAAGAAATCGCTACCCCCGCCCCTCACAGCGCCACCCGCTCCGGCAACAATGCACGCCCCTCAAAATCTAGAACCGAGAGCGTCCTCTGTGCAGCTTGTGCGCTTACGGCTCTGGTCATCACTCCGCGCGCACCATCGAGTGAATCCAATGGTGCAATAGATCCAAGCCACAGCACTTCTGAATCAACCACAACGGCCGGAGGCACCCTACTATCCACCGGTAAAAGTGCGATACCGATACGACGTAGTCGGTGCAGGATCGCTTGGTCTGCTCGTGTAGACATGCGTTCGCTGTTGTAGCGCACGAGCACCCGCACCCCACGTGTTATTGGCCCCTCAAGAAGAGCTGCAACAACTGTCGCGACACGCTCACTAATCCCTTCGGTTGAGATGACGATGTCGGAGCGCGCCTCTACAAGGTCAGTCACTAAGGCCGGCATAAAAAGCCCCTCATCGAATGCTTGAAAGGCGAGTATCCCCGGAGAGCCTCGCACCTCTCGCGATGGATTTGGGAATATCTGCTCTCCAATAACATCGGATGCCGAGAGCTTGTACCCTACCCGCTCCAAGTCATCTAAGACCCCCCACATCAGGCTAGTTGTCCGCAGTTGTGAGCGTATGTGCTCTAGGTTCGCAACAACAATCATATGCCGCCTGGCACGACTCAATGCGACATTTAGTAGTCGAGCTCCCGAATCTCTCAGAGAGTGCGGGTTAAGAAAGCTACCCAAGACGTGCGGGGCACTTTCTGTAAGATCGAGGATGATCGCCTCTCGCTCACTACCTTGAAATTTATGTACCGTCCCGACAGATACCGTCGCGCCAAGCGAACACTCATCCAAAAGACACCGAATCAGGTCTGACTGGGCCCTGTACGGAGCTATCACCCCAAGCGCATCCGGCAATAGGGCGATCCCATGAGCTGAGAGCAGCAGCGCAAGCTTTCTTACTACAAGGGCATGCACCAGATTCAATTTAGACCCATTCTGAACTTCACCCCAGGGGCTGAGCTCCGAGGTGTCAACAAGCACCAGGGGAGAGCGATTTAAGTAAGCCAGTGGGTCACGATAGATATAACGCTCTGCCGCAGAATCTGTCTTTGTCTGCAGAATCCCGCCATAGAATCGGTTATTTATTAATCCACACAGGGTCTCATGACTGCGAAACTGCGTTGTGAGCGTAACTACCACTGGATCAACCTTGCGTTCATCAACCAGATCAATAACCCCTGCACACTCGAACACGTCGCGGCTGTACCATTGCTGGGCGACCGGCGAATCTGAACGTGCTATCGCCGGAAGCTGTCGAAAGTCGCCGGCAATAACAACCCGCTCACGAGCCCGACCACTCAGCAGGAAGCACAGCGGAAGCGGCAACATCGATGCCTCATCGATAAGCACCACATCGAACCCTTGGAGATCTTGGCTTGAGAGCATCGCGTGTGTTGCTGTGGTGGCGATGATACGCGCCCTGTCGAGCAAGCTAAGGCGCAAGTCCCTAACAAACTTTTCAAGCACCGCAATCGCCTCTGTAAGCTCAAGTTGCCGACTCGACAACTCAATAGTGCTCTCTTCAAGGGATCGCCTATCACACCCTTGGAGTTCACCACTTACCCGATCCAAGCACTCATCCATGAAATCAATGATCTCCTTTCGAGACTCGCTCTTGAGCTGCCCATCTCCGTCAGGACTGACGACTCGTTCGATCGTATTCACAAACTCCTCATCAGGTAGCGCGTCGGAGTTTCTAACCCGGTCGATCTCTGCGCGTAACTGCTGATGAGTGTCGAGCAGCGCTATCTTTCGCGATGCACTAAAAAGCTGGTCACGTACCTCGGATAACTCACGAGTAAGCGCTGCCAATCGACTCGACACCTTGTCGTGGCTCTTGTTGATTACAGCATCCAGACTGACCTGGTCGGCGTACTGCTTGATCAGTGATTCCCTGACCATCGTTCCGACTCTGAGGATGCTACCCTCAGCAACCGCAGCCCTCCGGCTGCGCTCCATTATTCGCTTGCACAGACTCTCCACTACACCGTCTACAGCGTGATTTGTGTGCGAAACTATCAGAACTCTCTTGTTATCCTGATACAGCTGCAGGGCAAGCGCCGCCAGCAGCACAGTCTTTCCCGTACCGGGTGGCCCCCAAACGTACGTCACCGGCTGGCTCAAGCATCGCACTAAGGCAGTGCTTTGATCATCTGTAAGGTCGTCTGGTGGCTTTACATTCGACAGCTCGGTGGAATCAGACGGCCTCTTATCCAGACGGAGCACGCGCATGGCAAGGTCACCATTCCACCCAAGGTGTTCACCAGGGCCCTTGAGCTCCTTAAGCCTCAGAATGAGCGTCTGTAGAAGATCTTGATCCTGGGTCTCAATCCGAGCGCTCCTGACAAATGGTCCGAGGTCGCTGGCTACGGCGATTAAAACCGAACGCCCGGTGGCGTGCTGAGACACAGACCGGACCGTGCCGTGGTAAAACGAGTCCCCTACGATTAGTTGCAGTGATGTATCTTCGCGAATATCAGTATCGCTCTGGAGATCAAAGGAATAGAAAAAACGGCCGCGCTCGGCTGATATACGCCGACCGTTCACCACCTTACGCTCCCGACGGCTAGTTCGGTGCTCTCGGCGCTCAATTTCACACGCCGTCAGGAAGCATGCTATGGGGTCGAGCTCATGCTGCTCCGTCATCTCCTTGCTTTTAACACATATACCCCAGGACGCCCAAGGGATTTTGTAACTACTCAGCAAATTCCGCCGCAATAACGTTAGCCCCTATTAAGGGGCGGCTTTGCGGAGCAAAGCGGGGTG
>JBBALZ010000063.1:0-15948 GCA_040402735.1 Bdellovibrionota bacterium | reverse complement strand
CGCGCATTTTTGGCCCCATTTAAGAAGAGAGAATTGCGAAGCCCTGCTAGAAACGAAGGTTCATTGACTGGGGTGTATATTGGTGTACCCTGACCGGTGTGCAACAATCGAGTGATACTTTAGCTACCACCTCTCCACCCTCGGCCACCCCTCCCCAACGCCCCGATCGGCTAACACTACTGTGGGTCAATTCAACTTACTTTGCCGAGGGATTGCCGTACATGGTGGTGCGGATACTATCGAGTCTATATTTTACACAGCTAGGCGTTCGTGAACTCTATCTCGGATACCTAAATTATTTGGGGTTGCCGTGGAACTTTAAGTTTCTCTGGGCACCGCTGGTCGATGGTTGGTGGACTAAGCGGCGCTGGCAGGTGCTGATCCAGTTAATTTTGGCTTTTCTAACATTTCTTGTTGCCTACCTTTCGTATCTTGCAGGTGTTTCTGGAAACTCGCAGGCATATCTGGGATCTATAGCGCTAGTGTTTCTGGTGATGGCGTTTGTTGCGGCGACAAACGATATAGCGATCGATGGGTACTATCTAGAGGCGATTCCAGCGCGTGAAAAGCAGGCGCTCCTTTCAGGCTACCGTGTTCTTGCCTATCGCTTGGCGATGGTGTTTGCTCGCAGCGGTTTGGTTGGTGTAGTGGCGTGGTCTACATCAAGGACGCTCGGTGGTAATCCTGCCCTAGCATGGATTCCAGCGTTCTGTATCGCGGGGGGCGTCTTGCTGGCACTTGCGTTGCTGCACGCGCGTATTCTGCCACAGACCGATCTCCAATCAACGCGAGACATATCGGAGTCTCCGGCGCGCCGAGCAGCACGAGTATTTAAAGATGGCTTTCAGAGCTATATAGCCCAGCCACGAGTAGGGCTGATTCTCAGCTTTATCATTCTCTATAAGTTGGGTGACGAAGTGCTCTTTTCAATGGTCACGCCGTTTATGATGAGAGAGTTGCGGATATCAACGGAGCAGTACGCGTGGGTTGCTGGAATTGTGGGCGCGGCAGGGACTATCGCTGGAGCCATGATTGGCGGATGGTGGGTCAATCGTGTTGGCCTGCGCAAGGCCTTATGGCCGCTTAGCATCCTTATGAACATTAATATCTGGCTCTATGTATGGCTCTCGGTCGCTAAGCCTGACCCGTCTACGTGGTGGGGCATTAGTGCTATCGCCGCGATTCATGGCATCGAGCAGATCGCTGCTGGACTTGGAAGTGCTGCATTGTTGGTGTTTCTGCTCTCAACATGCTCCAGACAATTCCGAGCGACCCACTATGCGATCGGCAGTGCGATTATGTCTGTTCCAGGAACTCTGATCGGAGGCGAGGCAGGGCGGCTTGTTGAGCTCATCGGCTATACGAATCTGTACATTATTGCGTTTGTGTTATCGATACCAGGAATGTGTTTAATACCCCTGGTACCGATTCGAAGCGAATCTGAGGTTGGATAGTATGATAAAAATCGTGACAATTTTTTCCGTTGCTTTTTCTCTAGTCATCTCTCTCGGTGCGCAACGGGGCGTAGCGCAGGTTCCTGGAACCCAAGGAGTTACCTCGGTTTTTGCAACGGAGGAGGGCGAGGTAGCGGCCTACGACGCATCGTCTAGGACGCTGCGATTCTTTTCGATTGCGCGAGATTCCGCCAAAGAGCTGGCATCAATAGCGGTCCCTGGTCAGGTGATAGGGGTAATTGCTCTCGCCGATGCATACTTGATAGCTACCGGTATGGGTCGGGGAGATCTGAATCCTCCGATTCGGATTCATAAGCTTGCCAAGCGCGACCTGGGCAAGCCCAGTTCAGCTCTGATGGTCGTGTACGAGCGGGTCTCTGAACGTCCCCAGGTCACTCAGCTACGCTCGTGCGGCGGTAGGGTTTGGCTGGGCCTCTTCGAGTCGAAGTATAATACGGTCATAGGAGAGTTGGTGCCATCCGGCGCTCTAAAAGAGGCGCCGTGGCAATTTTCGGAAAAGGTTCAGTTAAGAATGGGAGACTCCTTTGATTGCCTCGGAGATGCCATTGTTGTCGGGCGTTCGTATGGCGATAGTCAGGGGCAGGACGGGGATCTCTTGCTAGTGCAGCGAGAGACACGCACGCTTTTACCGTCGTACCGTGGGGTACGAGGAGTAGAGAGTGTCGGCACTGCTAACGAGCCGATGCTAGTGATCGGTGATGGATGGCATTCAAATTACGGCGAGATGGCACAAGGACGCATAAGCTTGGTCAAAAAGCGTAGTGGTGAGGCTCGATTTGCTCTTGAAGTGATAGATCTAGATATTAAAAACTTTAACTTTACTAAGTTTCGAAATGTGAGAAGCGTAGGAGGCAAGCAATATCTTGTAGCCCTTGGTAGCTCGCAGGTGCTTGTGTATGACGATATCTTCGGCACAGCTACTAAGCGCGAGGTGTACACTCAGGTTGGCAAGTCGCATCTGCTTGATTTCGCCGTCGGCAGAGCAGATGCGCAAGGGGTGACGCTCGTTGTCGCTGATGAAGGACTACATCTGATTAGGCTCTAAAGCTTAGACTCTATGTACACATCTACGAGCTGGCCAACGTATACCGGTAGCGAACCCCTCTCAAATGAGTAGATCGCTTGCAGAACCCGAGTATCAACCCGCTCAAAGCTTTCTCCCGTGAGTGACCGTTTAGGTACGACAAACGGCTCAAAGCGGACAAATGTTAGGGGAAAGGAGATGGCCGAGTTGCCTCGTAGATTTGCCGATGCCTGTCCGCCTGACGAGACTCGCCAGGCGTCGTTCTCATCGATATCGACTCGCACTGCCAGAGGTGAGACACTTCCCAGGATCATCAGTGGGGAAGTTAATACCTGCGCTGGAGCAAACTCGCCGACGCGGGCTTTGCTCTGAAGTACTTCGCCAGCGATAGGGGAGCGAATTGTCATTCGCTCTAAAGTGGTCTGAGCAGCTGTAAGGAGTGCCTCGGCTTCAGAAAGTCCAGCCTGCGCGACTGATACGGCGCTCTCTCGCTTGAGCAGCTCTCCGCGCATAATAGCGCGGGCATCGTTAACACCCTTGTAGATCGAGGCTTGAGTCTGCGCATCGTCAAGGAGCGCCTTTGCTTTTGCTATCTGCGCCCTACGTACTGCGATCTCTGCCAGTATATCGCGGTCGTCGAGTGCAAAGAGTGCTTGATCACGATCGACTCGGTCGCCAGCTTTAACAAAAACACCTTTGATAACTCCAGCCAGCGGTGAAGCGATAGCGATATTCTCTGAGCTAGCTTCAATAATGCCAGATCCTGCAACAAATCGCGGGAACGGTGACTGCGGAGGCGCAATTAGAGGAGCCGCAACCGGTTGAGGCACACTGCCGACTATGACGGTGCGAATCACAAAGATAATCCCGATGATTGCCAGAAATGGAAGTAAAAGAAAACGGTTCATGCAGTGGGCACCAATTCGGCTGGCGAATTCACGACTTTTGTCACGAGTCCATCATCCATTACACCTATTCTATCGGCATAATGAAAAATACGCGAGTCATGAGTCACGATTACCAGGGTTCTATTCTGAGAGAGCGCCTCGTGGCGGAATATCTCCATTATTTCTGCGCCTGTTGAGTGATCCAGAGCAGATGTCGGTTCATCGCAGACTATCAGTCGAGGATTGTGGATTAGCGCTCGTGCTATAGCTACACGTTGTTGCTGCCCGCCGGAGAGCTCAGTTGGGAGAGTCGATAGCTTCTCAGCAAGTCCGACACGCACCAGCGCCTCGTGCGCGCGAGAGGTGGCCTCTGCTTTGCTAACACCTTGGAGTAGGAGAGGGATAGATACGTTTTCCGTAGTTGTAAGGGTCGGAATAAGATTGTACGACTGAAATACAAAGCCGATATTCCTACCCCGATATATCGTTCGCTCTGTATCGCTCATGGCTTTCAGGTTTGCTCCAAAGATAGAGCACTCACCAGAGTCGTGTTGTAGGATACCGGCGATAACCGAGATAAGAGTAGTCTTTCCACATCCCGAAGGTCCGACGAGCATAAAGAGCTCGCCTTGAGCTATATCAACATCGATACCACGCAGGGCATGTGTGACCGAGCTAGCAGAGTGGTAGCTTTTCGTGAGGGCTCGGCAGTGTATGGCAATTTCCTGAGTTGGCTGTGCCATGGCTATCCTCTAAAGACAATACCCGGCTCAAGTCGTAGAACCTTACGGAGACTCGCAATCGCTGTGATCAGCGTAATCACTGATGTGGCGAGGACAGTAATCACAGGGATCTGCCATGGCAGATAGAATGCGAGCTCAGAGTTTCGAGCTAGGATGCTCGTAAGACAGGCGATCCCCATGCCGAGCCCAGAGCCGATTGCACCTACAAGAAATGTTTGCAGCAAGATCATGTGAAACAGTAGCTTATTCGACGCTCCCATAGCTTTGAGGATTCCTAGGTAGCGCATATTATCAACGATAAAGCTAAAGAAGGTTTGTCCGACGATTGCAACACCAACCAGGAATCCGAGTCCGATCGCGATGCCAAAGTTAATCGGAATGCCGGTATTTTTCATAAAGTATCTGATCGTAATACCTCTAAATTCCTGCGCTGAAAAAGCAGCGAGGTCTGCTTGTTGTTGGATTCGTTGCGCCACGTCAGCCCGGCTATAGTCGCCACGCACTTTGGCTAAAATAAACGAGAGCAGTTTGCGCTCGCGCGGAGCAAAGCGCATGGCGCGTGAGTACGTCGTATAGATCACAGGTTGTGATTGAAATGTGCGGGTTACTTGCGCGATTCCGACAACAACGGCTCGGTTGTCGTTTAGCTCAAGGATATCGCCGATCTGTAAAGGTATCTTAGGGGAGTCAGGTGTTGGACCTGGCTTAGCAAGCTTTCCCTTCGCAGCAGCCTCATCAACGATCACGCCGTCTGCTCGTCGCAAGTCACCGAGTGAGCCTTCAAGCATTACAGGTGGCCCTGCTATCAGCGTAGCATCATCGAGGCCGATTACGTTACAAGTTTGAAAGGTTCCGTTTGGTAGTCGCGCTCGAATTGAGCCCTTATAGAGGGGCACTGCCCACTCGACCCCCTCGACTCCGCGCACCTGGAGCAGCTTCGTATCTTGAAGAGGTTTGATATCATCAACGAACTGCACCTTAGGATCCATGACCCAGAGATCCGGCTGTGCAGTATCGTAGATAAAACCGGTAGTGCGCGACATCAGGCCTAAGAATATAGAGGTCTGCTGAGTGATAATCAGCGAGGTGAGTGCAACACCAAACACCATGGCGTAGAGTTTGCCACGGTTACCTATCAGCATCTTGAGAGCTATGGTGTACACGGGGAGTATGGTAGCTGAGAATAGAGCAATTCACCACGATAGGGCTTCGCAATTCTCCCGTTATCTACTTGAAAGGACTGGCATTCCTGATAGGGATAAAAATGCGCGGCTAAATACCGTTAAACTCATTAAATACAGTAGGTTCCGCGCATTTTTGGCCCTATTTTAGAGAAGAGAATTGCGATGCCCTATTCACCACGATTTGATTGGGCGAGGATAAGAGAGACACAATAAGTAGGCTAATAAATCTGAGGTGCTAGCGAGGCATTGTGGTTTTTTGATAATTGTGGTTTTTTGATAGCGGAATAACAGGTGAAAAGAGAACTCTTAAAAAAGTGCCCTGGGAATTTTGATATACCTACAAAAGCTGATAAAGTTAGCCAGTAGTTGTAACGGATATGTAGTTTGAGGGGACCCTTGTCGCGCTCTGTTTCGGAGCGCTGTTGAGGAGGCGGATCAGGCGGGATTATAGGTAGAGAGGAGTGATGGTATGGCACCAGATATACAGTTAGGCTCTCAGGAAAAAGGTCCTAAAAATACGGGCCAGCTAGAACCAGATCGCCTTGACCCAGGAGAGGCTTTTCCATCACTCTTAGGCTATGGCCGTCAGGACTGGAAAGATTTAGGGCCTCAGGCAGGCGAATACATAGAAAGCCTGTCAACTGGTTCGAAAGAGCTGGGAGCCAGGGAGCCCCAATCTTAAGGCCCTTCGCTACCCGCCCCCGGCCGTATCATTCCATGCGCCAAGAGATCCTGAATGTGCACCATGCCAACAGGTTTGCTCGATTGATCGAGTACAAAGAGTTGGTTGACCTTACGCTCCTGAATGATACGACACGCTTCTTGCGCAAGTTGATTAGAGCGTATGGTAATCGGCGTCCGTGAACACACTGAACCGATAGTTTTTTGCAGGAAATCTGGCTCACGCTCAAGGCACCGACGTAGATCTCCATCGGTAAATACCCCGACAATTTCTCCAGAGCTATTGACGATAGCAGCGCATCCCGGACGGCCCTCAGTTGCAGTGATCTCGTGTAGAGCCTTTAGATTAATCGTGTCCTCGACAACGATACACACACTAGAGCCCGTTCGCATAATCTCTGAGACGAGCATCAGAGAGCGACCAAGGTCTCCGCCAGGATGAAATGCGGCGTACTCTTCGCGCGAGATCCCTTTGCGTTCCAGGAGGGTCATCGCCAGAGCGTCAGCGAGTGAGATCATAACTGTAGTGCTAGTAGTTGGAGCTAAACCGAGTGGCCCAGCTTCCGGTATGCGACCGGTCTCTATCACAACATCGCTGTGCCGTCCTAGAGATGAGGTTGCGCTACTTGTAATCGAGATGATGCGCGATCCGAAGTGTTTAATGCGAGGCAGCAGCCGCACTACTTCATCGGTCTCACCTGAGTGTGAAAGTATGATCACGACATCCTTAGGTTGTAGACGACCGAGATCTCCGTGGATCGCATCGGCTGGATGGAGAAAAAAGCTGGGGAAGCCGATGCTGGCTAGAGTGCTTGAGAGCTTCATGCCAACGTAGCCAGCTTTGCCCATTCCTGAAACAACGATTCTAGAGTTTGCATCCAGCGACAGTAGCGTGTGCACGGCTTGAGCAAAGCGCGGATCTAGCGCGTCAGCAACTCGCGAGAGCTCCCTGACCTGTTGTCGGATGATCGCGCGCCCACTCTCCACATCTGAGTTGTGGTCGCTAGATGCACATGTATGGGCCGCTTCCTTAGAGGCTGCGCTTAAAGATGAGTCCTCTGGCATAAGCGGTAATCGTACCACATGAGCCGCAGGTAAGCTATTGAGCAAAACTCACTATAAGAGGTGTAAGTGCCTGTTAATACTGCAATAGTCTCTTATTATCAGCTCTTGCTGATGCAAACTAAGCATCAAGGCAGAGAAGGGAGGGGCTGGTTAATTAGGCGAGGTTATCTATGATGCGAAAGCTTTTTGTTATTTGCGCAGGTGCCGTGCTTTCTATAGCTGTTACAGGGTGCTCGTTGCGAGCCCCAAGCTACAACCCTGTACTTGGTGGATTTTCAAAGCCTGTGGTGTACGCTGGTGAAGCGATGCCGATAATTCTAGCCCTCGATTCTGAATCAAGTTCGGATGCACGGGCAAAGCCTAGGTCGCTGCTAACTGCCGAGTGAGCATTTGCGCGGTTGCAAGGCATCGCAATTCTCCTCTCTTAAAGGGGGCCAAAAATGCGCGGAACCTACTGTATTTAATAAGTTTAACGGTATTTAGCCGCGCATTTTTATCCCTAGCAGGAATGCCAGTCCTTTCCAGTAGATAGCGGGAGAATTGCGAAGCCCTGGCGCGGTTCCAGGGCTCCTTGACGAGCCCGTAAATATCTCGTACCCTGACTTATCTTATGTCGTCATTTGGCCTCTCAGCATCTGTTTTCACAAAGCTCTCGCCTAGCAGGGCATCTCGATCTGCATCTGCAAGAGCAGTCGTGATTATTGTGCTGATTTCTGTGCTTACGCTCTTAGGAGCGAGGTGCGGCCCTCTGCTGTAATACGGCAGAGAGAGAGAGGCGAAAAAAAGCCCCCGCACCTCGAAGGAGATGCGGGGGCTTTTTTTATTGATCGATTTTAAACGGTGAGTAAGCGTATGAGTTCAGAAAAAGCCCACGCAGTTGATTCAACACAGTTTGATACACAGCAGTCTGAGTCTGGTTTGGTAGAGATGTCCGGAGCAGAGCTTCTCCTAGAGCTTCTGTTACAGGTCGGAGTCGATACGATATTTGGCTATCCCGGTGGTGCAATCATGCCGGTGTACGACGCGTTGTATCACTACCGCGACAAGCTGCGTCACGTACTGGTTCGTCACGAACAGGGAGCTAGCCATGCTGCAGAGGGGTATGCTCGCGCAACCGGTAAGGCCGGAGTGTGTCTGGCTACCTCAGGGCCAGGAGCCACTAATTTAGTTACGGGAATCGCCGATGCGATGTTGGACTCAGTTCCGCTGGTGTGCATAACAGGACAGGTGGGACGGGCTTTCTTGGGTACGGATGCTTTTCAAGAAACCGATGTAATCGGCATAACGATACCGATTACTAAGTGGAATGTTCAGGTAACAAGCGCAGAAGAGTTGCTTACAGCGATACCTAAGGCATTCGCAGTTGCCTGTTCAGGTCGGCCAGGCCCAGTTGTTATTGATATCACAAAAAATGCCCAGATCGAGAAGATCGCGGTAAGTAAGGATAGCTTACCGATAAGTCACAAACTTGAATGTCGCCCTGTGGTCAATTTATCTGAGATCCGCTTAGCTGCTTCTATTCTCAATCAAGCCAAGCGCCCACTGATGTTGGTAGGTCACGGAGTGCGCATCTCTGGTGCATATGAATTAGTGCAACAGATCGCAGAGAAAGCGCAGATCCCGGTCGCTTGTACTTTGCATGGATTATCGGCCTTTCCGAATAGCCATCCGCTGTACGTAGGAATGCTGGGTATGCACGGCAACTATGGGCCAAATCTTTTAACTAACGAAGCCGATGTAATTTTAGCTGTTGGTATGAGGTTTGATGATCGAGTTACCGGAAAGCTATCTGAGTATGCGCGTCAAGCGCAGGTAGTTCATATTGATATTGATCGGGCTGAATTAAACAAGAACGTACAAGTTGCTGCCGGCATAGTGGCTGATGCCAAAGATGCCTTGAAAGCTTTAGAGCCGCTAATTACTTCCGTCAAACGACCTGAGTGGTTAGAGCGCTTTCGCCGATGCGATCAGACTGAATCGGAGAAGGTTATCTCACGCGACCTAGAGTCTCGTGTTGGAAGACCACGAATGAGCAAGGTCATTCGCGACTTAAGCGATGCTAGCCGTGGCGAGGCGATCGTAATAGCTGATGTGGGGCAGCACCAGATGGCAGCGGCGCGCTATTATCGCTTCAACAAGGCCAATAGCTTTATATCTTCTGGAGGCTTGGGAACGATGGGATTTGCCCTCCCGGCGGCGCTAGGAGTAGCGGTGGCTCAGAGTGAGCGGCCGGTGATTGCGGTTATCGGTGACGGTGGATTTCAGATGACCTTACAGGAATTAGGCACTATCGCCCAGGAGCAGTTGCCGGTAAAGATCGTTATTCTGAACAACAATTTCTTGGGTATGGTTCGACAGTGGCAGGAGCTCTTTTTTGAGAGCCGTTATTCGTTTGTAAATATAGAAAGCCCCGATTTTGTTAAACTAGCTGGAGCCTATGGGATACCTGCTGCACAGGTAGCGCACTGCGGCGATCTGCCAGCAGCAGTTAAAAAGATGCTCTATACATCTGGGCCGTATCTACTCGAGGTTCTCGTTGAACGCGAGGATAACGTGTTTCCGATGGTTCCAGCCGGGGCTAGTGTTAGTGATATTCGATTGAGTTAGTGGAGTCGTCAATGGCAGAGCAGATTACATTCCTAGTTTGGACCGATAACTCTCCGGGCGTTCTCTTGCGGTTAGCTTCGTTGTTCTCCCGCAGAAAGATAAATATCGAGAGCCTGACCGTTTCAGAGACAGAGCAGAGTGGTGTATCGCGCTTTACAATAGCGATCGTTATCGAACCGGTGCTCGCGGCAACCATCGGACGTCAGATAGAGCGGCTTGTAGAGGTGCGACGAGTGATTGTTAGCACAGAGCCTTGGGTAGTGCACCGTGAGGTAGCGCTGATGAGGGCAGCGCTTTCTAGTGAGGAAGAAGAGCGCCTAAAGTCGCGCTATTTAAATATGAGGATCATAGAGCGAAGTGCGAACGGAGTTCTGCTTGAAGTTTGTGGCACAACCCCAGAGATAGCAACAATTGTAGAGGAGCTACGTAGCTCTGGATTGTTGGAGTTCGTTAGGTCTGGGAAGGTTGCTGTAACCCTTACGGGCGACTATGAGCATGACCTAACGCATTCGCTTCATGAGCTGCGGCCTTCTGCAGAAGAAGGGCCGAGTGTTTAAGCGATAAATTTAACAAAAAAAAGGAGAAAAGAGTATGGCAAAGCAGAGATTTGGATCTACAGAAGAGACGGTGATTACTAGAGATGAGTTCCCCATGGCCAAGGCTCGTGAGGTGCTTGCTAAGGAAACTATCGCTGTGATCGGATACGGAGTTCAGGGGCCAGCACAGGCGCTTAATCTTAGAGATAATGAGTTTCGCGTGATAGTAGGGCAACGTGAGGGGACATCTTCGTGGGCCAAGGCAGTTGAAGATGGTTGGGTACCGGGAGAGACCCTCTTCTCGGTAGAGGAAGCAGCCAAGCGCGGCACGGTGATTGAGTACCTTTTATCAGATGCGGGGCAGATCGCTGCATGGCCAACAATTAAGACGCACCTTACAGAGGGCAAGATGCTGGTATTCTCTCACGGGTTTGGTGTGGTGTTTAATGAGAGTACAGAGATCGAGCCTCCCAGTGCTGTCGATGTTGCGCTTGTTGCTCCAAAGGGTTCAGGCCGTTCGGTGCGCAGGCTCTTTCAGCAGGGTAAGGGGATTAACTCAAGCTTTGCGATTCACCAGGATGCAACAGGAAAAGCGCGAGAGCGTATCTGCGCGCTTGGAATAGCAATCGGTTCGGGATATCTCTTTGAGACAACATTCAGGAATGAGGTGGTGAGTGATCTGGTCGGTGAGCGCGGTGTGCTTATGGGCGCTCTTGCGGGTATCATTGAGGCACAGTATCAACTTCTTCGTAAGTACGGACATTCGCCGAGTGAGGCCTTTAATGAAACCGTAGAAGAGTTAACTCAAAGTCTGGTACCTCTTGTCGGCGAAAACGGCATGGATTGGATGTATGAGAGCTGCTCAACAACGGCTCAACGTGGAGCACTCGACTGGCGTCATAAATTCAGGGAGGCGGTAAAGCCGGTTTTTGAAGATCTTTACAAGAGCGTAGCTTCGGGAGCTGAGGCTAAGGTTGTTATAGAGGCTAACAGCCGGCCGGATTACAAGGAGCGACTCGCAGTGGAGCTAAAGGAATTACGCGAGTCTGAGCTGTGGCAAACCGGAGCTGTATTGCGTAAGCTACGGCCGGAATAGTGATCTGGTGAAGGGGAGATGCATGGCAAAGCTTAATCGATACAGCTCACGAATTACAGAACCGGCCTCTCAAGGGGCGTCTCAGGCGATGTTGTATGCTACAGGATTAACTCCTGAGCAGATGACCAAGGCACAGGTCGGGATCGCTAGTATGTGGTACGAGGGCAATAGCTGTAACATGCATCTCCTTGGGCTTGCAGAGGAGATCAAGCGCGGTGTCGAAGCAGCAGACTTAGTCGGGATGCGCTTCAATACAATAGGTGTAAGCGACGGTATGTCGATGGGCACCGAAGGGATGAGCTATTCTTTGCCATCGCGTGAAGTGATCGCAGACTCGATTGAGACGATCGTTTCAGCGCAGTGGTACGATGCCGTTGTAACAGTGCCTGGTTGTGACAAAAACATGCCAGGCTCGATGATCGCCATGGCACGCCTCAATCGGCCAGGCTTGATGGTGTACGGCGGATCAATCCGTGCCGGTTGTTGGAAATCAAAGAAGCTCGATATCGTTTCAGCGTTTCAAAGTTATGGCGAAGCTCTCGCAGGCACTATCTCAGAACAGGAGCGTACAGAGGTGGTGAAGCGCGCCTGCCCAGGCCCAGGAGCGTGTGGAGGAATGTACACTGCAAATACGATGGCCACAGCGATAGAGACCATGGGGATGAGCTTGCCATACTCATCTTCATATCCGGCCGATAGTGACGAAAAGCGCGCCGAGTGCCGGGCTGTTGGAGCCGCTGTTCGGCGACTACTGGAGATGGATCTAAAGCCGCGTGACATTATGACTCGTAGCGCCTTTGAGAATGCACTTGTTGTAACCATGGCGCTCGGTGGATCAACTAACGCTGTGCTGCATCTCATAGCTATGGCCAAAGCCGCACAGATAGAGTTAACGCTAGACGATGTTCAAGCTGTGAGTGATCGGGTTCCCTTTATCGCCGATCTTAAACCTAGTGGCGCGTATGTTATGGAGGATCTCTACCAAGTTGGAGGAGTTCCGGGAGTGTTGAAATATCTCTTGCGAGAGGGATTGATTGATGGCTCGTGCATAACTGTTACCGGTAAGACGTTAGCGGAAAATTTAGCGCCACTGCCAGATCTACAGCTTGGTCAAAAGATCGTTATGTCGCTGCAAGAGCCGATTAAAGAGACCGGACACATTCAGATTCTGAAAGGGAACCTAGCGCCAGAGGGCGCAGTAGCTAAGATTACGGGCAAGGAGGGTTTGTCCTTTTCAGGAGTTGCCGCTGTATTTGACTCAGAGGAGGAGATGCTAGCTGGACTTGAGCGTGGTGAAATCGCTAAGGGTTCAGTGGTGGTAATCCGTTACGAGGGCCCGAAAGGAGGCCCAGGAATGCCTGAGATGCTAACACCCACATCGGCTATCATGGGAGCTGGGCTCGGCAAGGACGTTGCGCTTATTACTGATGGAAGATTCTCAGGTGGCTCGCACGGATTTTTAGTTGGTCATATCACTCCCGAGGCGCAGGTGGGGGGTGCGATCGCTCTGGTGCACAATGGAGATCGAATAACTATTGATGCCGAGTCCAACACCATAGAGCTGCACGTAGAACAATCAGAATTGACTGCGCGGCGTAAAGCGTGGCGCATGCCAGACTACAAAGCAAAGAGCGGTGTTCTGGCTAAATACATCAAGCAGGTTAGCTCAGCTAGTGAAGGGTGTGTGACAGATCAGTGAGCTAAGATATTCGAGCTAATTTAATTCGCAGAGAGTTAGCCACGATTATTACATCAGAGCCGGTCATTATTAGCGCGCCTACCAGAGGTGAGATATAACCAAAAGCTGCTAGTGGTATCGCTATAATATTGTAAAAGAAAGCCCAAAATAAGTTCTGCTTGATCGTCTTTACCGTAAGGCGAGCTAGCCGTATGGCAGCCGGCAGATTGCGTAGAGAGTTGCCCGAAAGAACTATCTGCGCAGAATGCATCGCGACATCTGATGCAGTGCTTAGCGATATTCCTACAGAGGCTTCAGCTAATGTTGGCGCATCGTTGATACCATCTCCAACGTAAGCAATCGGCACTTTTACCTGCTTTTTGCGTATAAGTTCTAATTTTTCTTGCGGGAGTTGCTCGCCGTGTACATCTAAGATGCCTATCTCTGAGGCGACTTTTAGGCTCTTTGAGTTTGAATCGCCGCTTATAAGAGAAAAAGATAGCCCTAAATCGCTTAGTTCATGTAAAACATGTTTGGCCTCCGGCCGTATTGTATCAGCGATATCGAGACTAGCGATAAGAGTATCGTTTCTAACCAGTACTATGTCAGCCGGAATTGATATGGCAAATCGCGACATCACGCGCTGACCGCCGCAGATAAAAATATCGCCACTCTCGGCGCGACCTTCAAGGCCGATACCTTTATTCTCTGTTACAGAGATAAACTTCTCATTAGTAGAGTAAGCAGAGAACTCTTTAACGAGGGCTTTAGCTATCGGATGCGAGGAGCTGCGTTGAAGTGCGGCGATGATACCACGGGCAACATCGGGTGAGGTGTCGTTGTGAGTCGTAAAGTTAGCGACTCGCAACTGTCCATCAGTTAATGTTCCGGTCTTATCAAATCCAACCTCATGTACCGTTGCAAGACGCTCAAGAGTGTCGCCTCCGCGAATAAGGATGCCCGATGTTGCGGCTCTGCCGAGCGCAACCATAATAGCTGTAGGAGTCGCTAGTCCCATAGCACATGGGCAGGCCACAACCGCGATAGCGAGTGCTCGCACGAGCGCCTCAGTCGCGGTAAGTTCAAAGAAGAGCATGCCGCCGATAAGAACGATGGCGCTAACGAGTATTACTCCAGGAACGAACACCGCGCTCACAGCATCACCTAGCCGCTGAATCTTAGGTTTGCGTTGGTGCGCTTCGTGTACGAGCTTTACTATCGATGCTAGGACGGTGTTATCACCAACAGCATCAGCGTGTATGACAGCAGAGCCCGAGGCGACTATCGATCCACCGATAACCCGATCGCCGACTTGCTTATCTACCGGCAGCGATTCGCCAGTAATCATCGTTTCGTTGCACGCAAGCGAGCCGTAATGAATCGTTCCATCTGTTGGAATGGTGTCTCCGGTGTTAACACGTAGGAGATCTCCGACGATGATATTGGCCGTGTCGATCTCTTCAGTTGTGCCGCTTAGATCGGCGTGGTTGTTCACTCGGTTTGCTCTGCGTGGTTGCAACGCTGCGAGACTTTCAATAGCGCTTGTGGTTTTGCGAACGGCTCTATCTTCAAGCAGATGGCCGATCATTACAAAGGTTACTATAGAGCTAGTTGCTTCAAAGAAGATCATCTCGTGTGAGAGCCCAGCAAGAAGACTGATAATACTTGATGTGTAGCCCGCCACGATCCCCAAGCAGATCAGTACATCCATGTTAGCTACGCCAGCGCGCAGCGAACGCCAACCTGAGCTGCCAAAATGTATGACGCCGATAATAAATACGGGGGTAGCTAGGGCGCACTGTAACCAGGGGTTATGGAGTGGTGAATGCGAAAAGAACATCGCCACAAGCATCGGTAGGGTGAGTACAGCAGCGATAGCAGCTTTTACGTATAGCAGCACGTTATGATTGTGATGGTCGTGGTCGTGGTGATGCACAGAATCCGCAGAATGTGAACGCGGATCTTCAATGATCGAGTAACCGAGGCGTGCAACGCTTTTAACAATCTCTGGTACTAGGCTTGGAGATGCTACCGAGAATGTTGTATGACCCGTAGCATAGTCGACGCTTGGCGCGTTTGCTCCGACTCTCAGTAAGTGTTTTTCGAGCGAGAGCGCGCAGTTTGTGCAGTGCATGCCGGACACCTTAATGGTAACTCGTTGTTGCGGTCTGCGTGGGTCAGATAGAGGTTGGTGCATGGTGCGTATTTACGAATTAATCAAGCAGTCTGATGTTATTGCCACAAACCGCGCTTCTCACGACGACCCTCGGAGAAAGCCTGTGCGAGTCGTTGTCGGTATTTGAGGTTTGGAGGTACGGTGAGTGTGTAGGCGTACCCAGCTTTGAGGATCTCCTCATTCACCATACGCGAAGACTCTGGGTTATTACGGGTGATCCAGGCATAGGCGAGTAGGCGTTGGTACTTGTCACGCAGTGAGACATCAAATTCAAGGAATACTGTGGATTTTTTTGGGAGCAGCTCGCGAGTATAGTTACTTGCTCGGTTGCCCAGCTGCAGTATCGTCTTTTGATCGAGATGGCGTTCATGCGCCTGTAGCTCAGAGCGGTGATTCGGTCTTGTTTCGGGAGTATCGATACCGATTAAACGAACATGCTCTCGGCGTCCATTGAGATCGACGATAATAGTATCTCCGTCAATCACCTGAAGGACTCGAGCAGCTTTGGCCATCTCTGGCACGGCGGCGTACGACGTTGTGCAGAAGCACATTAGCGCGGCGACCCATCGTGTAATAGTGGTGGTGGTGGTAGACATAGCATTGCACCTCAGGCACTGATCTTACCCTGTATAATCAAACTTGTCGTGAGTAAGTTTTAAGCGGCAGGGCATAGCAATTCTCCCGCTATCTACTCGAAAGGTCTGGCATTCCTGACAGGGATAAAAATGCGCGGCTAAATATCGTTAAACTCATTAAATACAGTAGGTTCCGCGCATTTTTGGCCCCATTTAAGAGA
>JBBALZ010000062.1:0-15960 GCA_040402735.1 Bdellovibrionota bacterium | reverse complement strand
GATTTCGAGTAGATGCGCCATTTTCAGACCCGCAACTGCCGAATTTAGGATTATCCGCAAGCCTGGACTAATTGCAGTAAGATCAGTACATTAACGTATCTGATGCCCTTAAGCTCGCTATGCGATATACTAGAGTTGTAACCAGAGCACATTAACAGCCACTAACAGCCATAACCACTCAGTGGCTCTTGGCTATGTTTTGAGCTGGGTAGCTCTATATGAATAGTAGGTATGCTTCCTTTGCCGGTGACAGGATAGTGCTGATGTTGAAAGAGAACTTGGTATTTCTTCGCGAATTTTTACTAGAGTTTAAGACTACTGGTGCCTGCTTTCCTACGTCCAAGTGGGCAGCGCGCGCGCTGATTACTCCGCTTCGTGAATCAAATCGCGACAACAAGAGAATTATCGAACTTGGACCTGGTACAGGCTCGGTGACCATTCCGCTAATCCGCGAGATGCAGCCGGGAGATCACTTAACGGTCTGTGAGATCAATCCGCGATTTATGAAGACACTCAAAGAGACACTTGAGCGAGAGCCTGCCTTTCAAGAAAAGCGGCACCAAGTCGACTTCTTTGAGGGTGCTGCGCAGGATATCCCGGTTGGAGATCCTTACGACATCATCGTCTGCGCACTTCCTTTCGTTAATTTCGATCTCGTAACGGTCCAAGAGATCTTCGCCAAACTGCGACTGCTCAGCACGCCGAATACGTTGATGACCTACTATGAGTACATCGGAGCACGACGAATCAATCAGACCCTCGGCGCGCAAGCACGCAAAGAAAGGATGCGAGAGGTTGACGGATTCCTTCGTGAGTCGGGAGCTCTTCGAGGAATAGATAGAAAGCAGGTGTGGCTAAACCTCTTTCCTATTAACGTCTATACAGTCAGGCCAGCTGCGTAATCCACAGGGCTTCGCAATTCTCCCCGCTTAAATAGCGCCAAAAATGCGCGGAATACGCTGTATGTAATCAGTGTAACGGCGACTGGTCGCGCATTTGTGTCCTTATCAGAAATGCCAGCTCCTTCGAGTAGATAGCAAGAGACTTGCGAAGCCCTACGTAACCCACGCCTGCTAGAACAATACAAGAGCAGCATCCAACTCTTCTTCGGTAATTGGGTCGAGCTGGATGGCGATAGCTCGTTGAACTACCGAGTAGGTAGGCCAGGTTCCAACTCGATCGCGTATCTTGAGCGTTCGAGCCTTCACACCCGATACAATTCGCGCATCATCGTTGCTTCTGGTGAGAGGACGGGCGCCTGCCTGAGCGAGAACACGCGTATATGCCTCCGAAGCCGACGTTGGCTCTGGGCCGGCAAAGATCCTCGCGAGCGCTCGATACTTTGACTCTACGTTGGATATCTTTGGTGCAATAATATCTTTAATAAACACCCGAGTTCCACTCGGAGTATTTTCTGAGTAGATGGCGTAGGCCGAGCCCAGTCCACTGGGACCTGCACGATAAACATTGCCGACAATATCTAAATAGGTGCCGATATCTTTGTTCTCGAGATCCGATAGATTAGTCGTATTCCAGGATGTGGTGCCGCCCCATCCATAAATCACGTTGTTAATCATCTCCCCACGGGTATCGAACTTCCAGCGGATATTTCTATCATAATTAGCCGCCAGCAAGCTGTCGACGAACACCACGTTTCGCGCTCCTTCACCGATAAGCACCCCGTTACCACGCGGCCCAGATGGATGAATCGAGCGGTACAACGCCTCAGCTATAATTGTATTGCGAACGGTGACGTCGCTTACAGAGCCTGTCGTTGTCAGGTTTCCATCGACCCCCCACGATAGCGAGAGATTATTTAAGCGCACATTCGATGCGGCGAGACCGCGAATGGTAATCGCTCTGCGATCAGCAGGCTTCGTGCCACTCGATTCGTCTCCGGGCCGAATCGCTAAATGATCAAGTCGCACATTCGCTGTCTGAATCGTAAATCCACCGTTGGTGATCAAGATACCCGGTAGTGGTGCTGTTTGCCCTACAACGATTAGATCGGGCGAGGACACCACAAGGTCAGATACCAATCGGATCCTTCCAGATATCTCAAAGACGCAAACTCGGGGAAACGTCTGCGAGACACACTCGCGTAAAGTCCCTGAACCACTATCCGCAAGCGAGGTTACCTTAAGCACCTTGTGACGGGTTGCGCCAGTCGGCGTTGCGGTAGCGCTTGGTGTTGGAGTATTCGGCACACTAGTGGCAGTTGCCAGTGGTGTCATGGTAAAGGTTTGAGTAGCTGTTGGTGTTGGTGTGAGGGTCGGCGCACTCGGGGTAAATGTTTCTGTTGGTGTAAGAGTCGCTGTTGGAGTGCTCGTTGGAGTTAGGGTCGGTGGAGCTAGCGTCGGTTGAGCTGTCGTTGGCGATGTTGTGGGTGTTTGCGTTGGAGTGCTCAGATCCTGGGCTCCTGCATCACCTGTAAATGAAAAGATATAGTTCTCAAGATTTGTATAGCCGTTTGACGCAATAGCCATCGGACTTGCTGGAATGTTAAACGTTCTGGTGGCTGTCGGGATCACCGACCAGGCATCTTTTGGATTATTAGAATCGCGAATCGAACCATCAATTAGGATTCGACCAGGAGTTGGACAGTAACCACTCCCTCCATCATTGGTATCACAGCACGTAGAGGTAGTTGTGCAATCTTTGTGTGAGCCAGTGTTGGTGAGGGCCTCGTTTAGAATACGCGTATCGTGTGGATAGCGATTCCACGGACGTGCGCCAACCTCTGGTGAAAGGCTTTCAAGCAGAAGTTCAGGAGCAACTAGATTACTAGCTGCATTCGATGGTGGAAATGCGGGCGATGTTGCCTGCATCGAGGTTGGCAAACCCTTACTGTTCGCATTGGCGATAAGCCACTCACTACCCGAATCTGTCGGTCGAGTATTCGTACCTATATTGTGCGACACATACACTCGTGAAGCGAGCGGGGTAAGGCTGCTGAAGTAAAATACCGGCGATGTAGTATCAGCTGTTGTTGGACCACGACGATAGAAATTATTCATAAAATTGATTCTATTCGCGGCTCCGCTAGAGCTGTAATCCATATTCCATTGGTTGTATCCAGAGGTAGAGGTGTTGGCGAAGTTATAGACGTAGTTGTTTAAGAACTCGATATCAGAGTTTGATTTCATCCGGATGTGACGACCGTTTGAGTTCGCAACAAGATTGCGGTAGTAGGTAAAGTTCTTACAATTTGAGCCAAGCAGCGAGAACATCGAGTGCTTGCCTTCAGTATCGCCGTGGTTTGAGTTGTTCAACCCCTCTGCTACGAGCGAATTGGAGATCGTCACGTTACGAATCGGCGTTGTGCCGTCCGGCGTACTATCGACTCCGGTGTAGGTTGAGAACGACTCGTCCATTCCCCAGGTAATCGAGACGTGATCGAAGACAACTCGCTCAACAGGGTCTGATGAGCTCACACCCCACACCCCCATTCCATCGCGCTCACTCGCCTTTAATCCATTTCCTCCATCAGTAGGTAGGTTTCGGTCACCGGGCCGTGAAGCTATGTGCTGAATCAGCACATCGTCGGCCTGAATGACGATACTTCCATCCCGAACCTGTACTCCCGGATACGGAGCTGTTTGACCGAATACCGATAGATTCGGATTCTTAACTACTATCTTTGTTAGCAGATTGATGTATCCAGCGACCTCAAAGACACAGGTGCGCGGGCCACTTGCTATCATACACGCTCGTAGCGAGCCTGTGCCGGCATCATTAAGGTTGGTAACTTTGATTATTGATGCGCTAGCAGGCGTCGTGCCTCGCCCCGATCCTGCAACACTATTGGTGCCGAATCCAACAGCTCCTGGAAATACGGCAACACTAGAGGTCTGACCAAGTGCGGCGTTCAATCCATACGTGGCAAATCCAAAGATCGCAACTACAAGTAAAAAAACCACTCTTTTTGATAAAATCACGGAAGAATGCAAAGAACCTGTACCACAAAACAGCCTCATACGTTGTGCTCCTCATCAACAGCAAACATCATGCGGTCGCCGTTGCTCACCGTTTTACACTTCCTCTTCGAGCACATTGGCCGGACTCTATAGAGAACAAAGTGGACCCTGCGCCCAGAGAGCGCAGGACACCGGAAAACCTTACAAGCAACTAGACGACTCTATACCCCCACACCGGCTCCAATCTAAGCGAGCGATAACGGGGCATCCACTCTGCAATCCACCCTCTCCCCGCGAATCAGATCAGATCGAGAGTAGAGCAAAGTTAGGAAGCACACTCGCTATCGCTACTCGATCGCTGCAAGCACTTCCTACTTAGAAATTACGAATATGGATCGAGGAGTGCCACCAGCTTTTTCAAAATTATGCGCTATGAGCGCTATCACTCACTATCTTACTAATTCCCCTAATGCATGTGCTGCGTCATATCAGCTAGTTGTTTATTCTTCGGCTCGCTTATTGCGAACAGAGAATAGCTGTGAGCACTGCAATTTTTTTTAGAAGAGAGTTTGAATGTCGCGAGCTCAACTAAGCGAGGTCGGTCGGGTGCTGCAAGTGGCTACATCCAGAGTGAGCAAGCGCGGTCAGGCCTATCGGCTGCTAATGGATGTTCCCCCAAGCCACGCTGGGAGCAGGTGGCGGATTCGCATAAAGGGCCCACTGCCAACATAGGCACCTGATAAGGCTAACAATCCAAGACTAGGACTCTTCCATACAAGCGCTATGATAAGCCCAATAAAGATCCGCCCCTTTAACTTTATCCCAGAGAGCTTAAGCTGCTTTACGCTTAGGAATTCAATCGTTGAGACCATAAGGTAAGCCGCCACGACGAGCGCTATCGTAGCAAGCACTACCATTCCATAGCTATCGTGCTGATACGGCGCGGTAAATACTATCGCGGCGATAAATGCCGCCGCGCCTGGAGTCGGCATACCGGTAAAACTTTTCAGGTTTTCTGATGCGATATTAAATCGGGCCAACCTACTGGCTGCACATAAGGCGTAAATAAAGGTGACTGCGACTCCAAACTCATCAGCGCTCCTTTGAAAGGCCCAGTGGTACATCATCACTGCGGGCGCCAAACCAAACGAAACAACATCAGAGAACGAATCAAATTCAACACCAAACTTAGACGTAGCGTTCAATCGACGCGCGACGCGACCATCGAGACCATCAAGTAAAATCGCTATCAGGATGGCAAACACCGCTTTTTCAAGCCTACCTGATGAGGCGTACATGATAGCGATAAAGCCGCAAAACATATTCCCAACGGTGACGGCGTTGGGCACTGCGTAGCGTCTGCGATAGAGTATATCTCTAATCTCCTGGCGCGTAAGACGTCTATCACTCTTCATACTATCTTCCTTTTGCAACACGCTGCGAGCCTGACACCCCTACCACTTCAAACGTCCGAGCGTAGCGAGTATCCAGGTGTGGTCGGCTCGCCCGCTCGCCGTGTTGAATCGTACAAGGCTGCAACTCTAGCACACAACTGCCCTGAAATTCGAGACCTTCGGGGATATCCGCATACACGAGCGTTGCTCCCATCTCTCTGATTTTGGTAAGCAATCTGCCGATCTCCTGCACCTGCGTGACCGGCATCACATTCGGCCCATCGATTAGCACAAGCTCCGTAGCCAACGGAGCGGCCCTACTCTTACCGCGAACAGCGCTTGCCACCGACAACACCTTGATGAGCCCACCCCACACTGAGAGAAATCGCACCTCCGGCTGCGAAAGGTTACTAAGTGGTGTGCCGAGTGTGACTCGGTCTCGCAATTCTAATGGAAAATCCTGAACCACTAACTCAAGCCAGTCACTCCCCCAAGTAGCATTCCGTAGACGAGCAAGCGGCGTTGTAAGCAGCTCAGCCACTGTTTTCCCTGCTAGGCCGAGCTCGGCTACTCGCCAATCATAGAGCGCCCCTTGGCACTCAGAGCAAGTTCCCGGCACGCCGTCATCACCGATTGCACCTCCGTGGCAGCTACCACAACTGTAGCTTGAATGTGGTAGAATCAGATCTTGCTCAAGGATTCCTAGCTCCTGAGCACGGCGTGTACGCGCGACTTCCTTTGCTACTTCCTGTGCTAATCCAAGAGCGCCGAGCACCGTCTGGGTCGAATCAACGGCTGCCTGCACTAGGCTACACCGTTTTAGCGCGCCAAATGATGCGCAGTGCGCCAATTTATTACGTTTAGCAAAACGGCTGGCCAGCACCGATACAAGCAAACTCTTACCGCTCCCTGTGGGCCCGCGCACAACTGTCAAAGCGCCACGTGGAAAGCGGATCTCCCGACTCTGCAACACTCCGATCCGTACATCGCGCAGCACGATATCCTCTCCTAACTCCTGTTTAGCAACCTCTGGCGACTCACGTGCCTCTTGCTGCTGCAACTGCTGTGGCTCTACAATCACAATCGCTGGCGAACTTAAATGATCTGAGGCTATGCCCCTTCTGCTCCCGAGTATCGCCGCATCGAGTAGATATCTAACCCCTGTAAATCCTGAGAGCTGTGCGGATAGAACCGATAGCAATGCCACCTCTCCCGGTGATAGCAAGTCTACCGGAGCACCAAAGGGATATCCTCCAAAACCACAATCAACGATCGTTTCGAGCGGGCTCCTCAACTGCTCAGGAAGCTCACCTGCACGAGCGCAAAACTCAAGTGGTGAAAGCGTCATAACGTGCTTAAGGGGCACGCCAAAAACTCGGTAATTGGCCATCTCCGTCGCAAGACCAAATCCATCACAATCACGACAGGCCACAGCGCGCTTGGTATCGTCAAGCAACCAGCCGCCATCCAGGCGCTCGCCCCCCTTAGCAACACCACGACACGTTGCGCATGGCGGAGCGCTATCAAGCTGCTCTAATTTTGGTTGCAAAAACCGCGCCTGACAGCGTGGGCACGACCAGTTTCCAGATAACTTAGCTAGCTCAACACCGTGAGCAGAACGTGAAGCAAAGTGCACCAGGCGCAGATCACTACCCCCACGCGCAAACCAGCGCGAAGCCTCGACTTGTAGTGCCAGTGCGCTGCTAGCTGGCAAAATCACGATAACAGGCTCACCATCTTCTGAAACGAGATCCTCTGTGCGCACGAGCCTCTCTTGAACAAGCGCCCGCTCGCTCCCTAGCCACTCGCACCGCTCTCGTAGCGCTACACCGCTATCATCATCAATAACAGCTAGCGCTACAAATCCAAGGTCAGGAATCCTAACATTATTGATAGCTAAAGGTGGCCTAGCCTCTAAACAGCAAGCACTACAGTACGGAACGATCTGCTTGAGTATGTATTCAAATAAAATCTGAGATAGCCCAAGCGCATCGATAAGCGATCGTGGCAGAACACCTACAGGTGTCTGCTGGTAGCGCCCGATTCCAGTGTCAGCAACAACTGGAAGAATCGGCAGCAGGCCAAATCGTCGAAACTGGCTAAAATGCGCTGGACTCGGAGTTACAGCTACGCAGTAGCTAAGGGAGGGGAGTGCGTTTGCAACACCGCGAACCTCAAAAGAGGCGATCTCTTGCGCTATCTCTGCGATTGACGGGGCTTCTAGGTTCACACAGGCTCTCTAAAGCAACTACGATTTAAGCCGGCTATTTATCAAAAAATGTTGCTATTCCGCCGGATATATTTATTGCAACTACTCAGCATAATCCATTTCTTTCACTTAACAAATTTGAGGTACAGGAAAACTAACTATTCACCAAAGATAGCGCATCCCCGATTAGGGGATGACAAGAAAGAAAGCTTGGGCACTTATGCCACTTTTGGGCAAGTCTTTCGGCCAACGACTTTATACTGCGGTGAATAGTTATCACCCCCCTGTTGCACTAAGAAAAAACCGGGCATAATCTTTTAAACACGGTCGAAGCCCTTAACTTAAATACTACCATGGAAGCGTTATCTGATTTTCCGAAAGTTTCATGTCCCTTTATTCGACGACGCTACAAGGTCACTAAGGGTTTTGAGGAACATGGGAGCAAACTAAAGCTGCGCGAGCCGGTGGTCTACCTAGTCACCAATGAGATTAATCCTGGTTACGAATGGGTGTTTACCGATAAAGAGGTTAGAGCTGTTGAGAAGCTTGATGGCACAAACGTCAAAATTAAGAACGAGAACGGCAGACTCGTCTCACTAATGAACCGAAAAAACGTTATCGATCCCCTACAGATTATGAAGGGAAAAACATTTATAATTGAGGGTGTTTTTCACGCGATACAAAAGGGCTACGTTAGCGAATCAGGTGAGCAGGCTGGTGAATGTATCGGGCCTAAACTGCAATCTAATCCGTATAATATTTCATACCATACCTGGTATCCCTTTGACCTGGCGTATGAGAATCTATTTTATAAATCTCTCTATGAACACGAGCGAACCTTTGAGAACTGGAGCCATTGGTTTGAACATTTCCTCCGTTCGCGATTTTACCTCAAGGCGCATAAATGCCAGTATGAAGAGGCTCCGTTTGCCGAAGGGGTGGTGTTCACAAGTATGTCTCGCAAACAAGCTGGACAGACGCACATGGCCAAACTTAGGCGCGATATGTTCAAATGGTACTATGAGCCTTATCTTGAGATAGGTGAAGAGTTGCCACTTTTAGCTTCTGATGATGACACGTAGCTCTGAAGATCGTTGGCGGAGATTTTAACGGTGAAAAAGATCAGCTTTTTGAAGCGCACACCGCTCACTAGCCGAAGCGTTATCTTCCTGCTTTTTTGCGCCTACCTTCTTGTAGGTCCCGTTCCACATAGCTCTGACATCGTTGCGGCAGCTCTAGTTTGCGGGCTCTTAGCGCTATTTCTGACAATTGTCATCGCTGCCATCCTGCAAGCACTCTATGTGCAACGACGGCTGGGCGTTGAGCTCTATCCACCTGATGAACCGATTATATCAGGAAAGACTGCGCGATCCGTGGTAAAGTTCTCTCCTCTGCGACTCATTCCTGGAATGATTCTTGAGTGTCGCCTTGCCTGTCTCTACGAAGGTATATCAATACCGACGATTACCATGTTTAAAGGGACCCCTCCCGACCACCGAGTCGCCATCGATATCAGCGCGCCTCACCGTGGCAACTGGGATATTCACGGGGTTCGCTGCGTAGTTGGTGACCTGACAGGTTTTATCCGCGTATCGTGGACTATCCCGCTTGAATCCTCGCTGATCGTCTATCCGCCGACACAGCCGGATGGGCGACTACCGCTGGTCAGTTCAACCCAACGTGCAGGAGACCTCGTTACCGATGCTGTGCACCGCCTGGGAGACCCCTTTGATATTAAACCGTACCACCCATCTGATGGAATAAAAAAAATTATCTGGAAGGCCTTTGCTAAGCGTGGCGAGCTCTTATCTAGACACGCCGAAGCCTCGATGACCCCTGAGGGGTTTGTTGCTCTGTTTGTTTTAGCGCAACCTGAAGATGACAATGTGTGTGGCAAAGCTCTTAGCTACGTTTCTGCATTACAAGAGCTAAAGCTCGACCTACTACTAGGCTGCGAGGGGCAGGCCAATCGATCTCCGGGACACGACGTCGATACCTGCCAGGAACTTCTAATTGATTCGACGTGGGATGCGATGCACAGCTCAAGCACATCACTTTCTACCGATCTGCAGTCACTCTTTGACGCCTGCACTCAAACCGGAGTTGCCGTGACCCTGCGCACGATCGTCATATTCTGCTCAGGAACCCGCATGGCAGGCCCAGTGGGCGTGGAACTTATGCGCGCAGTCTCACAGTGGCTGGAAGAGCGGCAGATACAGCCGGTCTTTTTCATAACGGAGCCAGCTATTCCCTCAAACGCCCGTCAGCCATACTGGGCCAGTAAAGCTAGCCATCTCATATTTGAGCCAACAGCCTCCAATAATGACCAGGCTTCAGCGGAGGGATACCAGCGATTTCTCTCCACCTGCCTCTTAAAGCAATGGGAGGTGTTTATATGATTAGTTCAGATCGGCACGTGCGACCGCCACTCTATACTGTTGTGCTGGCGTTTCGCTCGCTATGGGTGCTTATCGCCACAATGGCTCTCCAATCGCTTTTTCCTCTCGGTACATCCAGCCTATTTGTGGCTGGGGCCGGCATTATAGGAGTGATCGCAGCCTCCAGAGCAGCTCAGTCACGATTAACCAACACTGGATTCATCGTAGCACTCATCACCTCTTTTGTAGCGTACTGGTTTTCAGCGTGGTGTCTTCAGGAGGTCGTGGGTCTTTTTGGGGTTGCAAGCTTTATCATCGACCGACTGGCGATGCACACCGGAACATGCCTTATTAGCGCAGCAGTGTGGGCCGTGGCAACGTGGGCCTTCTGGCGTCTACGAGCCGCACTTACCCTTGAGGTACTGGCGTTTTTTGTTGTGGCGCTCGCTCTATTCTCCGGGCACCGAAACTTTCACTTAGAGCGACCAAAGATCCTAAACTCAATCGCCTGGCGCCTGGGAGTTGATCACGTAACGATGCTAGTAATTATCGGCTCAACGCTCACCGTTCTAGCGCTCACATATCTCTACTGCGCAGCACTCGCTGTGCGCCCTCAGATCGATGGCCCAGTCACCCGAGTATCACCACTTAGGAGCCGTTTTATCTCAATAACTGCCTGCTTTGCTATCCTGGCCGGAATTCTCTACGCCGTTCAGAGCATAGTATATGGCCACTACAGCGCCACCGCGCTAGCCCGAGTTGCAAACGGCGTTGGTATGAACTCCAATCCCGGAGTTAGCCCTTTAAGCTTCCAGTCAGCACTAGGAAGCACCAATCAACCATCTGCGCTCGTTAGGCTTGAAGGTGATTACAGCAACAATCCCTTTAGTCCGATGATGTATCTTCGTGAGAGCGCTCTCTCATCGTTTAATGGAAAGGAGATGGTCTTTGCTGGTAGAGCCTACGACACTGATTTACCGGTCACAAATACCCGTGACACATTCTCGCGCCAAGAAGATGTCGAGCTCGGCGAGCGCACCCCGCTAATTCAGTCGATCTATCTTTTAGCTGAACACGACCACGCATTTGCAACAGACTATCCGGTCTCAATCGTGCAGCTTAAAAACCCGCGCCCAAATCGCTTCAAAGCCACGTACCGCGCCTACTCAGTAGCTCCAGCGTACACAGTATCAAAGCTACCTACCCGCGAGGTTGGCGATCCGCGTTGGTCCCCGGATATAAAAGAGCACTACCTTACGCCCCATCAAGATGTGCGCTACGCTGAACTTGCTCGAAAGATAACAGCCGATGCTAAACAACCGATCGATAAAATAAACTCAATCACTGCCTACCTTTCAAAGACTGCTATCTACACCCTAACGCCAAATCACGATGTAAAGCCAACAGATGATCCCGTTGCCGCGTTTCTCTTTGGTGACAACCGGGGCTACTGCGTGCATTTTGCTCACGCTATAGTATTTATGGCTCGTAGCTTAGGAATACCAGCACGAATCGGCACAGGTTATCTGACCGATCTAAGTCAGGCCAAGGACGGGCATGTGCTTCTGCGCATGAGCGATCGTCACGCCTGGGCCGAGGTTTACATCACCGGAATCGGCTGGGTGCCGTTTGATGTGCAGCCCGAGCAGGTTGAAAGCCACGCTGAGACACAGGTCGATGCAAAGCTTCTTGAGGAGCTTATGGGAGCCCTTGACCCAGGAGAGGAGATCCTTCCGACCGAGTCACTTAAAGATGAGGCTGGAATGGTTGAACCGGAGGAGTACTGGGTCCCATCTCGGTTGCAGCTACTGATCTCACTTGTGGCTCTAGTTGCACTGATAGTGCTGGCTAAGGCTCTCCTTCGTCACGGCTGGCGCTCTGCTCCAACACCAGCACTTGCGCTTCGCTGGGGATATATCGCAGCAGCGTCGCGACTTTATGATATCGGTATAACACGCCAGTACGGCGAGACACGCTCGGAGTTCGCAGCTAGAGCCCCCAATAATATGCTCACAGACATCTCCTCATTACTTCTTGCTCACGCCTATAATCCGCAAAGCACACTTACCAAAAGCGACGTAAAGCGAGCGATGCAGCAAGCGCTCGCTGAATACAACAACCTGCCGCCTCGAACTAGGGTCTTGGCAGCAGCTAATCCAAGTTCGATAACACGAGCGATCTCAAGCCTCTGTATCGGAGGCACGTGGTAGGATGAAGAGGCTTAATCTCGGCACTGTGCTTATCCTCGGCATCTCCTGGGCTCTGTTCGCCCCCAGCGCAATTAGTCAGATACCTAGCTCTGAATCCAGCTCTATTCCAGCCGATGGATATCTCTTTGATCCGTTAGATCCGTTTGACTTAGGCGATACCGATCCACTCGCCAGCGAGAAAGAGGACAGCACAAAGTCTGCTGACACACTTCTGCGTGAGGCGAGCTCACTGCTAATATCAGAGCGGCCGCTCGATGCTCGCACTAAACTCCTGCGTGCTCTGCAACGTGATCCGAACCTCTATCGCACGCACTACCTCTTAGCCGGATACTACCTGGTACACGTAGGACATTTTAGGCTCGCCATGAAGTACATAAAGCGCGCCGAAGAGCTCTTTGAAAAAGAGCATGGAGCGCCTCCATATCAGGAACACTCACTACAACTCGAACACGCCAATATTATCTACTACGAAAGCCAAATCAGACTAAGCCTCGACAACTACAAGGGCGCACTAGAGTCGCTCGATCGCTACGCCTCGCTTGGTTACATCAGCGATTGGTACCCAGGTTCACGTGCCTGGGTGCTTATGAAGCTGGGGCGAGTTCAAGAAGCTATTACCGTTGCGCGAGCTGGAATCTTGGCCAGCGCGGAGCCGGGCCGCACCCTCAACATGCTTGGGATCCTCCTATCAATGAACGGACAACCACAGGAAGCGCTTGAGGTCTTTCGCAAAGCTATCGCCAGCGAATTCGCTTCTGGCAGCGAGGGGCAACCCGCCACACCACTTAACAACTCTGGCGAGGTATTTAAGGAGATATTCGAGGATGATAAGGCTGAATCAAGCTTCTTACGAGCCACAACGCTTCCGGACGGATGCGAGCATGTACTACCCAGCTTGAATCTGGCGCTCCTCTATATCGACCAACTCAAGCTTGAAGCAGCACAATCAACGATTGATGGATTTGAAAGGTGCGTAGCCCAGTTTCCGTTGCGCAATAACGAGGAGCACGTAGCTCTTGTTCACTTAGCCCGTGGCCGAATAGAGCTTCACAACGGCAACGTCGATAGAGCAATCGAGCATTTCCGAAGCGCGATGGATGGAACTCAATGGTTTGGCAAGATCGGCACTAATCAAAACGATCTGATCGTCGGCGCCACTATCTCTCTTAGCCAGGCCCTCTCGCACAAGGCAAACATCATACGCTCGACCGTAAGTAGTTCGTGGAGCAACTGGTTTGAACAACGGGCCTCGCGCATAAGCCACTCGGTGGAGGCCTGGTGGCTTATGCGCCGGGCGCGGCAGATGCTCACCGGAGAGCTAAACGACATAGAGGATCTACAGATCCGCAACACAGATAGCATCCTTGAGTATCCAACCCTCGGCGAGGTCCTGCGTGGACTCTCCGCACGGAGTCTTGCGCGTAGGCTCACCCGTGAACGCGAACTGGACTCTAGAGCGCCAGCAAAACTCTTCTACGAGCTCTACGAAGCTGAAAGCGGTCTTGGCATCTGGCCCTCGTCTAGCTCACTTGCCAGACTCGACACCGTTATTCAGCGCGCCCGGCCACGCTACGATGAGTTGCTACGCGCTCACGCTATCCTTAAACGGATGCAAACCCTGTCGCCTCAATCTCTACGGTATCAGGATCTAGCCTACCGGATATTCTTTACTTCTCCGGCTCAGTTGCGTAACTATGGTCTCCCTCTGCCAGTTCGTATCAATCGTGAAGGTATGCCCCGAGCGCTACGACGAGCCATCCTGTCAGGCCCTTTTATCGAGACGCTGGGCGATTCCGAAGCCGCAGCGCGGAGCTGTAGCATCGCCGCAACACAGCCATCCGGCCCCGGAGTCGCTTTGTCGTTCTCCTGCCCAGGACAAACAGCACGAAATCGAACAGTTGAGGATAGTGCTCCGGAGACAGTTGTGAATAAACTATCAGCAAGCCTTTTTAGCTTAGGTACTACATATGGAAGCAGCAGTAACAGCCGATAATTTTCAAGCAGCCCATCGAACAGTCCAGGCGATCGCCTCTGCACTTGAGCGGGTCATTCGTGGTCGATCAGACACAATTCGCCTGGTGATTGCAGCACTTGTTGCCGATGGGCACGTGCTCCTTGAGGACTATCCCGGCTCAGGAAAAACGACCCTATCTAAGACGCTCGGAGGTCTTATCGGCGCGGATGCTGTTGGCACATCTCGTTTCCCTACTCGCGCAAGTGATCCGATCGTAAGTTTTCGGCGGATTCAATTTACTCCAGATATGCTCCCAGGAGATGTGCTAGGGGTAAATATATTTGACCCTAAGACTGGCCAATTTAGCTTTATGCATGGCCCCGTCTTCGCCCACATAGTGTTAGCCGACGAGATCAATCGTACCGGGCCAAAAGTTCAGGCGGCTTTCCTTGAGTGTATGGCCGAAAAGCAGGTGACGATGGACAACGTCACACGCCCACTCGATCAGTTGTTCTTTGTTTTAGGAACTCAGAACCCACTTGATATCGCTGGCACCTATCCACTACCACAGGTACAATTAGATCGATTTCTACTTAAAGTTCCGATGTCGTACGTCGATGCGGCGACTGAGTGCGCTATTCTTGAATCACACTCTGAGATTAGAGATGGCTCGACATCGGTCACACCTGTGTGTAGTCGTAGCGATGTCCTCGCAGCACGCCACGTGTGTGAGCTGATTCATGTTGCTCCAGCGCTGCGAGAAGCGATGGTGGAGATCGTTCAGGCCACTCGGGGCAACCCGATGATTCAATTCGGCGCCTCGACAAGAGCTGCCCTTATGTTGCAAACAGCCACCCGGGCCTGGGCGCTGGTTCAAGGGCGCGATTACGCAACCGAAGATGACTTAAGATTTATGCTGCCCTACGTGTTATTGCACCGATTGCGTTTTCACGCTGGGGCTGGGGAATCGCGCAAAGCACTTGAAACTATTAGTGAACCGGCCTTTGAGCGGCTTGTGCGGCGCGGGCTGTAAGGGAGCGCGGTAATTTTTTAGTGCTGAAATATTAAGCTTTGCTGGCAGTTCGCCGAAGCCAGTACCTGTGGAAATAGAACAAGCAGTCTTATTCTGGTCGTTTATCGCCCTCGTTGGCGGTGGAGCATTTGTGTCTGGCCTACTCTGGTGTTCAGCCAGACGTCACTCTAAACGACCCGGCTCTCCCGCTATTGTGCGGAGCAGAGCGCGAGCTTTTCACGAGCGAGTCGCTCACTTTACACTCCAAGTTCGTACCCTCGATGAACATGCAAATGAGTACACCTCAATCTTTAACAGTGATGATTGGGACACGCTGGTTCAAACTGTATCAAAGCTAGAACACGTCGATCGCCAGGTTAGTGATCTGTTGCGAGCCAAACGCTTCGATTCAGTTGTGGCTCTTTTAGATGAGTTCCAGGGGTTTAACAGCACGGAGCTCGATTCAATCCAGGCATCTCTCGATTGCTATCAGGCCTCTAGTGGCTGGGAAGAGCACGTTCACGGAATGCTCAAACGGGTCGTGCAGAATCTAGAAGCTGCCACCCACGAAACCAAGGAACTTAGCCGCAGCGTAACATCCCGCAAACGACAACCGACCCTGGTTACCCTAGCTGATGTTAAGAAATCACTGCTTGAGGATGATGTGATTCGCAGAACAACAAGCAGAACCACAAAACTTTAGAACACTTTAGCACTTTGCAAAAATCCACATTGATGGCTGGACTTTGGTCAGCCGCGTTCGTACCCGCGAGGATCATCAGCGATCCCAACGGAGAGAGCCAGAATTTGCGTCCTCGCTAGAGCCGTAAGACCCGCGACCTGGAGGGCTGGACTCTGGCCAGCCGCGTTAGTACCCGCGAGGATC
>JBBALZ010000061.1:0-16053 GCA_040402735.1 Bdellovibrionota bacterium | reverse complement strand
ATCAGGAATGCCAGTCCTTTCCAGTAGATAGCGGGAGAATTGCGAAGCCCTACGCTAGAGCTGCTGTTTTTAGTCAATACCTTGGCAAACTGCTAAAGTGTTACAAAGTTAGCCATTAACCTAAAAAGAGCAGTTAAGGCGGATGGAAATAGCGCATCTGACCACTCGGCTGCACATGAAGCCAGGGAACTTGTAGGCATCGTAGAGGCTCTTCTTATTGGGACGTTTTTTCATCGCTACATCATCGTATTAAACTCTATGCCGTCAAAAGCCACTTAACTCTCAGTATTCCTTGCTAAATCCATCGACTCCTCTGCCAATTCACCCACTCGATTCCACGAAGAGCCAGAAAAAAATCACTCGCAATAGCTGTCAGGGCATCGCAATTCTCTCTTCTTAAATGGGGCCAAAAATGCGCGGAACCTGCTGTATTGAATGAGTTTAACGATGCTTGGCCGCGCATTTTTATCCCTATCAGGACTGCCAGTTCTTTCGAGTAGATAGTAGATAGCGGGAGAATTGCGAAGCCCTACCGAACTTAGGCTAAATGCGCTAAGAGTGGTTCGTATAAGTTATGATAAAGTTAGCAGTCTCTTTTGTTACGTTACTCGAAATAATACTCTGTGTATTTTCTTTAAACGCGTTTGCAGAGGTCAAGCACATTAAGAATGCTGACAAGAAAGCTACCCCGCCAGGAATGGTGTGGATTCCTGGTGGGACCTTCACCATGGGTAGCAAAGATGACAGTAGCCGAGTTAATGAAGGGCCGCCTCATGCGGTGAAGGTCGATGGTTTTTGGATCGATCAAATAACCGTAACTAATGCAGACTTCGAGCGTTTTGTAAAAGCTACCGGTTACATCACTACTGCGGAGAAGGTGCCTTCGTGGGAGGAGATACGTAAGCAGCTTCCGCCAGGCACGAAAAAACCGGAGGGACTTAGCCTAGAAGCAGGCTCTATGGTGTTTACGCCGAGTGTCGGGCCCGTCGACCGCAGCGATATGCGCAACTTTTGGCGTTGGGTGCCGGGAGCGAATTGGCGACACCCAGAGGGGCCAGGTAGTTCAATCGCTGACCGGATGAATCACCCTGTCGTTCAGGTCTCGTGGTTCGATGCAACGGCGTACGCTAAGTGGGCCGGAAAGCGCTTGCCGACAGAGGCTGAGTGGGAGTTCGCTGCGCGAGGTGGTCTTGAGCAGAAGAAATTCCCTTGGGGAGATACTGACACGCTAGGGGGCAAATTTATGGCTAATACCTGGCAGGGTGATTTTCCTTATCATGACACTGGGGCGGATGGATTCGTTGGAACTGCGCCGGTGCGATCATTCCCGGCAAATAGATACGGTCTGTACGATATGGTGGGCAATGTCTGGCAGTGGTGTAACGATTGGTACAGGCCGGATGCTTACGCCAAGAGAGCGAATGAACCATCGTGCCACAACCCTGCGGGTCCGGAGAGTAGTTGGAATCCACACAACCCGCAGCAGGAGCAGAGAGTTACCAAAGGCGGATCGTTTCTCTGCCACATTAGTTATTGTGAAAGTTACCGTCCGTCGGCGCGCAGGGGAACTCCACCCGATACCGGGATGTCACACATCGGATTCCGGTGCGTTAGGTCAGGGACGTAGGTCGCCAAGCGGAACGTAGTTTTTAGCGTCTCAACATTTCTTCACTTAGCTTGTTGCCAGCATTAAGCTCTTGCCTTTGCATGAGAGCTGTGGTGGCATCTGACGAACATCTTTAGGGCAGGGGGGAAAATCATATGTTGTTAAAACGCATCTGCGTAGCCGCGTGTATTGTGGCGTCGGTGCTCGCATCTTTAACTCCAGAAAATGTTCTGGCTCAGGCGAAAGCCAAGAAGCCAAATATCCTAGTAATCTGGGGTGATGATATAGGCGTGTTTAACGTCGGCGCCTACAACATGGGTATGATGGGGTATAAAACCCCAAATATCGACAGGATCGCCAAAGAGGGTGCGCTATTTACCGATTGGTACGGCCAGCAGAGCTGCACAGCAGGGCGCGCGGCGTTTATCACCGGACAATCCCCGATTCGAACTGGACTTACAAAAGTTGGATTGCCGGGAGCCCCAGAGGGAATGAAGAAAGAGGATCCAACGATCGCCACTCTTCTCAAAGCTCAAGGCTACGTAACCGGACAATTCGGTAAGAATCACTTAGGCGACCGTGATGAGATGTTACCAACTGAGCATGGATTTGATGAGTTCTTCGGCAACCTCTACCACTTAAACGCCGAAGAGGAGCCAGAGCATCCAGACTATCCAAAGAGCGCAGATTTTAAAAAGCGCTTTGGACCTCGTGGTGTGATGCACAGCTTTGCAGATGGTCGTGTTGAGGATACCGGCCCACTGACCAAAAAGCGCATGGAGACGATCGATGAAGAGGTCAGCGCTAAGACGGTTGATTTCATGACCAGAGCCGTAAAGGAGGATAAGCCGTTCTTTGTTTGGTGGAACTCAACGAAGATGCACATCTTTACCCATCTCAAGGACGGAGTAGCCGGAAAGACTGGGCTTGGAATTTATGCTGACGGAATGGTTGAGCACGACAGGCAGGTCGGAGAGCTCTTGGCCAAGCTCAAGGAGCTGGGCATCGAGGAGAACACAATTGTGATGTACTCTACTGACAACGGTGCTGAGGCCTTCACCTGGCCAGACGGCGGTACCACGATGTTCCGTGGAGAGAAAAATACTCAGTGGGAAGGTGGATACCGTGTGCCGTGCGCCATCAAGTGGCCTGGAGTGATTAAGCCAGGCATTGTGGTCAACGATATCGGCGCTCACGAGGATATGATGCCAACTTTGCTCGCTGCTGCTGGCGATACGACTGCGAAGCAGGAGCTCTTAAAGGGACGTAAGAGCGGAGCACGATCGTACAAGGTGCATCTCGATGGATACAACCTCCTTCCAGCGCTGCAAGGTGCTGAGCCGTGGCCACGTAAAGATTTTATCTACTTTACTGATGATGGCGATGCTGCTGCGTTACGCTACGAGAACTGGAAGATCACCTTCCTGCGCCAGAATGCGCACGGCATGCACGTATGGCTTGAGCCGTTTGAGCAGCTTCGCGCTCCGATGATTACGAATCTTAGGATGGATCCTTTTGAGTTGGCGCACGAAATCGGAATGGATTATCAACGTTGGTTTCTTGAGCACATGTTTGTGATTGCACCAGCTGCGGCGTACGTGGGTCAGTGGCTTCAGAGCTTTAAGGAGTTCCCGCCGCGGCAGAAGCCGGGTAGCTTCAATCTCAATAAGGTGATGGAGGCTCTGAGAGTATCAGCTGCTTCTGAGGCTACAACGAAGTAATACAAAGATAGCAGCAGCCATAAAGGATGTGTTGCTTGTATCGAGAGAAAGGATGTTTATGAGAACAAACGTAGAGTATGCACTCTATGCTATAAGTGCGTGTGTGTTTAGTTTGGCAGTGATAGTAACGCCAGTATCTGCTGGTCCGATCAAAGATGCGGTAACCGGAGCCGCTGGCTTTGTGGGAGATACCGTATCAGATACCGCCAAAGCAGTTGGTAAGACGGTTGGTGATGTCAGTGACCGGATCACTGGCGATGTAAAGTACGGTGAGGTAAGGCGCGAACTAGATGCAACGGCAGACACAACGCTTAGACGCCTTTTTGTGACTATTCCGCAATCTAAAGCGCTTTTTGAGAGGTCTTATGGATATGCGGTGTTTGATAACCACAAGACGGCGTTCTTTCTAGCCACAGGGTCGGGCTCTGGAGTTGCAGTTCAAAAGGATTCAGGCCAGAGAACGTATATGAGGATGGGCTCTGTTGGTGCAAACTTAGGTGCCGGAGTTCAATTCTACCACTCGGTTTTCTTCTTCGAGACAGAGAGGGCTTTCAGGACGTTTGTTTATTCGGGCTGGGAAGCTACGACAGCGGCTGATGCCTCGGTTGGCAAGGCAGCAGTGGATGCTGAGCTCAAGTTCAATGGAGGAATGGCATTTTTTAATCTGGCGGATTCAGGAGCACTACTTAGCGTTAGTATCGCCGGAACGAAGTATTGGGTTTCAGAGGATCTGAACAAGAAGCCGTAGTAGGGGGAGATATGAGAGGAAGAGCGTCTCTTGCGCTGCTCTTAGCAGCGTTTCTGTGCGTTAGCTCGTATGCTGGCGCTGATGATTGGGAATTTGTGGTGGCCCCGTACGTTCTCGCACCGAGCATCACTGGAGATGCCTCTCTAGGTAGAATCGATGGAGCAGACGTCGATGTATCGACATCTGATATCATCAAGAGTCTCGATCTCGGGGCGATGCTTCAGGTCGAGGGGCATCACTCCAGTGGTTACGGCTTAGTTCTTAACTACGCGTTTATGGACCTGAGTAACGATGTGTCTGGACCGTTAGGGTACGTAAACCTTGAATCGAGTGTTTTTCAGGGAATCCTTGAGGCCTTTGGAAGTCGGCGGTTCTCCTATCAAGGGGGAACAGTCGATCTCTATGGTGGTCTACGCTGGTGGGACATCAATATAGACGTTGATGCCTCAACCCCTATCGGCGATCGGAGTTTCAGCAGAGATAAGGATTGGGTAGACCCGGTCATCGGCGTACGCTGGATGCCGCGTCTCGGCGATGCGTGGAGATTGTTGCTTCAAGGCGATGTAGGTGGCTTTGGGGCAGCCTCAGAGTTCACTTGGTGCGCTATGGGCGGTGTTCTTTGGGATGTGAGCGAATCAACCACTATCGCGCTGCTCTATAAAGCGTTAGGAGTAGACTACCAGACCGGTGCCCGTGGAACTCGCTCGTTCTTTGAATACGATACGATTACGCAGGGGCCGCTGCTTGGCGTCGCGTTTAAGTTCTAAGGGTGCTGCTGCTAGCTGTTACACCCTCATTCGGTAGCTAGTTGGAGAGTGCACGATGTCTTACGTTCGATTGAGTAGTTTTCTCTGCGCTGCTGTTTTTTTTGTCCTTATTGGAAGTGTAGTTGAGCCTACGAATGCGCAGCCAGCAGGCGCGCGACGACCTAAAACCGGCCTAGTTTTGGCAGGTGGCGGAGCTCTGGGCATGGCTCACGTAGGTGTTCTCAAGGTTCTTGAAGAGAATCGGATCCCGGTTGATATCATAACTGGAACCTCGATGGGCTCTATCGTGGGTGCGGCGTATGCCTCAGGCGCATCGGTTAAAGAGATGGAGACGATTCTCGCTGAAACTGATTGGGATGCTCTGTTTAATGAGACGCTAGCCAGAGAGGATGTAGAGTACCGTGATAAATACGGTCGTGCCGGACAGTTCACAGGCGATGCAAAAATAGGTCTGAAAGAGACCGGATTAGTGAAGTTTACCGGTGTTGTATCGGGGCAGAACGTTCTGCCGCTCTTGCAGCGGCTCTACTATCGCACACCGGGCGATATCGACTTCGATCAACTGCCGATCCCATTTCGCGCTCTGGCTGCTGATATAGAGACCGGCAAAGCCGTGCCGCTAAGCTCTGGACAGCTCGCCGTGGCAGCGCGGGCCAGTATGGCGGTGCCGGGATTTTTTACCCCTGTTGAACTCGACGGAAAGGCTCTTGTCGATGGTGGAATAGCGAATAACCTCCCCGTAGACGTAGCGCTTGAGATGGGTGCTGAGCGGTTAATCGTGGTTGACCTGCTCGCTGATCTCAAAAAGAAGGATGAGATCGGCGGTCTACTGGGAATCTCTGGGCAGATTATCTCAATTCTCTTGCAGCAGAACTCGGATCTTCAGCGCAAGAACATGCGCCGTGGCGATCTCTTGCTTGAGCCGAATCTTAAAGGCTACAGCGCTACTGATTTCCAAAAGGCGAGTGAGATATTTGCCCGCGGGGAGGAGGTCGCTCGAAAGAATATAGCAGCTCTCAGGAAGTTTTCGGTTTCAGAGGCAGAGTATCAGCGATACAAGCAATCGCTTGTCGAAGAGCAACCCGAGACACCAGTAATAACGGCAGTCCGTCTTGATAGCGATATTCCGGGAAGAAATGAAAAGATACAGCGGGCTTTTTCCTCGCAGGTAGGAAAGCCACTCGATACAGCACATGTTGAACGTATCATCGCAGATGAATATAGATTTGGCGATCTGGCGTTACTCGCGTACAAGGTAGAAAAGGATGCAGAGGGTCGAGATGTATTGGCGATAACCGCCAGAAAGCCTAAATGGTATGATCAGTATCTGCAGGTAGGTTTTTCGCTCCAAGATGACTTTAAGGGTGATGATGCTTACCAGATGGCCTTGGCAGCGCGTTTTAATGAATTAAACGCCGCCGGTGCATTTCTCGATACGCGCCTTGATATCGGTTGGCGACCGATATTTGAGCTCGATTACTACCAACCTTTTGTTGAGAATAGCCCGTTCTTTATCAATCCGATCCTCACGCTCGATCGATATCAGCTGCCGGTTAGGATTGATGGGCAGGATATCGCCGAATATGAGCGAAATCGGATCGTCGGAGGTATCGGTTTAGGTAGTAAGATTGGAAAAGGTGGGGAATTGCAAGCAGGTGTCCGTCGCGGTAACGGTGATTTTAATCGGAGTATAGGTGACCCTTCGTTGCCCGAGGGGAGTTACCAGATCGGTAGTTACTTCGGCTCGGTATCGTTTGATTCGAGAGACACCCCTGATTTTCCCAAGAAGGGCGAGTTATTTATGTACGATATCGCCTACAACACGGATCAGCTTGGCTCGTCAGATAACTTCACGCAGATGTCGGGAAGCGCTTCAAAGCCCTTTACCTTTGGCGCGAACACATTTCTGCTTGGCACTGACTATGGAGTTTCGCTTGAAAGGATCCCGGCAGAGCGGGTGTTTGTTCTTGGCGGAATGTTTGACCTTTCAGGTTATCGTCCTGGAGGTTTGACGGCCTCTGACTTTGTTATCGGAAGGATCGGATTGTACCGCGAGCTACAATCACTAGGCGGTGCCATGGCCAAGCTCAATCTTTTTGGGGGCGGTACCTTTGAGCTTGCTTCTGTGCGTAGCGATCTGGCAGCGGTTGAGGATAATACAGGGATCGTTGCCGGGTCTTTATTTGTTGGCGCGGACACGCCGATAATGCCGATCTATCTCGCTGCAGGGATGAACAACGACAATGAGACCTCGCTGTATATTAACATAGGTAGGATATTTAAGTCGCGACGGTAGTGATTTGGGTAGGGCATCGCAATTCTCTTCTCTAAAAGGGGGCCAAAAATGCGCGGAACCTACTGTATTTAATGAGTTTAACGGTATTTAGCCGCGCATTTTTATCCCTATCAGGAATGCCAGTCCTTTCAAGTAGATAACGGGAGAATTGCGAAGCCCTATGATTTGGGTAGGGCATCGCAATTCTCTCTGCTTAAGTGGGGGCCAAAAATGCGCGGAACCTGCCTCCTTAACTGCTCTTGATGAGGTTCAATCTCGTGGTTGCTGCTGGTACAGTTTAGGATCATATTAGCCGATCAGTTTCTGGGCGATCCTGTTTATTCACTACTTTTAGGATCTCAGATGACGGTGACTTTGCCATTTTCGGATCGGATACAGGCTGGACAATCGCTCGCAGAGACCTTGCAAACTTATGACCTAGTTGCGCCAATTGTCGTCTTAGGACTACCACGTGGAGGAGTGCCGGTAGCAGCCTGCGTAGCAAAGGGACTCAATGCCGCACTTGATATTCTAACAGTGCGTAAGATCGGCGCTCCAGGACACGAGGAACTTGCCTGTGGAGCAGTGGCATCGGGCGGTATTCGAGTTTGGAATAATGGCGTTCTGCGAGCGCTTGAGCTGACACCGGAAAAACTCGCTGCTGTGGTGCGGATAGAGGAGGCTGAGATCAAGAAGCGTGAGCGGTCAATCCGCACCACCAAGACACCGGTGCTAGAGCTTGCTGGATGCGATGTAATTATCGTCGATGATGGTGTGGCGACTGGGGCAACGATGCGAGCAGCAATCAGAGCGGTACGTACTCGTGCTCCGAGGCGAATCATAGTCGCACTGCCGGTTGGCCCAACGGACACATGTCAAGAGCTTGAGCAGCAGGAGGATGTTGAGGTGGTGTGCCTGAATCGCATTTCAGCAGGTGAGTTCGGCAGCGTTGGTCAGTGGTATCAAGACTTTTCTCAGGTTGAGACCGAAGAGTGTCGCGATATCCTTACCGAGAGCAGGTTGGCGAATGTGCTTGAGTAGGGCATTTAAGAAGAGATAATTGCGAAGCCCTAGCCCTTGTAGCCCTTGAGAACAGCGGCGCGCCTGTTAGGACTGCGCCTCCTGCCAGTCATAACCGCTACCAGCGTCAACCTTGAGCGGGACTTTGAGTTGAATCACCGACTCCATTCTCGATACAACTTGCTCAATCAGCTCCTGATTATGCTCCGCGCCGTTGTCAGGAGCTTCGATGAGTAGCTCGTCATGAATCTGTAAAACCAGATTTGCGCCTGGATGTAAACTGCACAGTAGTTCATCTACTCTAATCATCGCTAGCTTTATAATGTCAGCCGCCGAGCCTTGAAGTGGCGCGTTCACAGCAGCACGCATAGCAAATCCCTGGTCGCGGCCGCTTGTGTCTATCGAGCTTATTACTCGTTTGCGGCCGTAGATCGTTTGTACTTCGCCCTGAGCAAGAGCGCTCTCTTCCAAAGCTGCAAAGTATTCCTTTACCTTGGGGTAGCGATTAAAGTAGTTCGTGATGTAGTTACTCGCCTGCGACACAGGGATGCCTAACTCACGACTGAGTCGAAAGGCACCCATCCCGTAGACTATACCGAAGTTTATCGTCTTACCAATTCTACGAATATCGCTCGAGACATCCTCATGGGGCGATAGTCCCATAATCTCTCTTGCAGTCTCTGAGTGTATGTCATGTCCTTCGTTGAATGCACGAATCAGGTTTTCGTCACCACTTAAGTGCGCCAGAAGACGTAGCTCAATCTGTGAGTAATCGGCAGCGATGAAAAACGAGCCCTTCTCAGGAATAAAAGCCGAGCGAATTCGTCTTCCCTCGGCGCTCTGAACTGGGATGTTCTGTAAGTTTGGGTCAGAGCTTGAGAGGCGTCCTGTGCCGGTCAGAGTTTGGTTTAGTCGAGTGTGTACGCGACCGGTTTTAGAAGATATATATTCGGCAAGTGCATCTGTGTAGGTGGATTTTAGTTTGTGTAGACTGCGATACTCCAAAATAAGAGCTGGTAGGGTATGCGTCTCTGCAAGTTTTTCCAAGACCGACGAATCGGTTGAAAATCCGGTCTTTGTCTTTTTAACTCCCTTGGTGGAGATCCCAAGCTTGTTAAAGAATATATCTGCGAGCTGTTTCGGCGAGTTGATATTGAATTGCATCCCGGCGTGTTGATAGATCTGGCCCTCAAGGGTAATTAGCTGCGCCGCGAATTCTGCGGACATAGCTCTTAGTTTCTCCACATCAACCTTAACCCCAATTCGCTCCATTCGAGCAAGGACCGGTATAAGTGGCACCTCTAATTCTGAGAAGACTCGATTGAGACCAGACTCTTCGATGCGGGTGCTTAAATGCTCTTTTAGTAGCCAGGCATAGTGGGCATCTTGGCAGGCGTATTGAGTGGCATCTTTTATAGCTACTTCCGAGAAATCGCTCTTGCCGCTTGTGATCTCTTCGTACTCGATAACTGGAAGACGTAGGTAGTCGTTTGCCAGTGCTGTAAGGTTAAAGTTTCTACTGTCAGGATTAAGCAGATAGGCTGCGACCATCGAATCGAATGATACGCCGCCAACTGAGAGCCCGTGAAGCTCAAGGATGCTGATGTCATATTTTATATTTTGACCACTTTTAAGAACTTTTGGATCTTTAAAACGATCCCCAGCTTGAGAGACGAAGTCGCTCCAGAGTACCTGGCCACTTTCATTCTTGTGGCCTATCGGGATGTAGAAACTCTCTGTCGTGCTCCAGCAGATCGATACTCCAACTATAGCTGCGTTGTGGAGGTCAAGTGAGGTGGTTTCAAGATCAAATGAGAACTCAGGTTGCGCACGAAACTGTTCGCACCAGCTCGCAAACTGCGATGCTAGGATCGTTTGATATGAGTAGTTTGTGGGTACGTCTGCTCGGAATGTTGTGCTGAGTAGCACCTTAAAGTCTTTAAAGAGCGATTGAAACTCGAATTTTTCGAAGAGTTCAGCCAGGTGCGGCGCATCTATATCTTTCTTTGAAAGCAGCGTGTCGATGTCGTGCGCGCCATCAGTTATCTGCTCTAAAGGCACGTCGTAAGCAACTTCAACTAGCCGTCTCGCCAGACGCAGCCGCTCAATCTGGCTTTCAATACTCTCGGCGATCTTCTTGCGATTGCGAATCTCCAAATCATCTTTGAGGGCAGAGACGTTGGCGATAACGCCCTCAACGCTGCCGTACTTTTGAATGAGCTGAGTCGCTGTCTTGGGGCCAACGCCATCGACTCCTGGTACGTTATCGGATGAGTCGCCAGTGAGGGCTAGAATCTCGGTTACCTTATCGGGCCCAACTCCGAACTTCTCTGCGACCTGCGCCGGACCGTAATGAGCATCCTTCATCGTATCCCAGATCAGTACATCCTCAGTGACAAGTTGCATCAGATCTTTGTCGCCCGATACGATAATAACGGGTTTGTTTCCAGCGCGCAGCTTAGAAGTTAAGGTGGCAATGATGTCATCTGCTTCAAATCCTGCACACTCAAGAACAGGTAGCCCGAGAGCACGCGAAAGCTCACGAAAATATGGCATCTGCTCTAAGAGCTCTGGAGGACACTCTGTGCGGTTAGCTTTGTAGTCAGGGTAGAGGTCGTTACGAAATGTCTTTCTGCCCGCGTCGAAGATAATAGCGATTCTATTTGAGTTCGCCTCGGCCATCGTTTTCAGGATCATCCGCAAGAACCCGTAAAGGGCGTTTGTCGGAAAGCCATCTTTAGTCGAGAGCCTTTGAATCGCGTAGAACGCTCGGAAGATGTAGCCTGAGCCGTCGATGAGGTAGGTCGTATCGTGTGATGTTTGCATCCCGCGAGGTTACGAACCTTACGCGGGGTGCGTCAAGCAAGAAGGTAATCAACAGCGCGCTAGGCGATGTATGGCAGGTTTATCCCGAGACGCTCATTGAGAGCTTTACGGAGACGATTCTGAACAGCTACTGGTAGAGGCTCCTCTGGTTCGCGTAGTTCAGCGGCGCTGGAGACGACGTGTTTGTATGATGCAAGGAAGGCGGTACAGTCAGGACACCCATCTAGGTGGTTCTCGATGCTATCGCGTTGTGCCATCGGGAGTTCGCGGTCTACAAAGTCACCCAGGTGCGCAATTACATCCTTACAATCGTGGAAGTCGAGGAAATTAGTCTGTGAATCTGTATTGAAGTTCTTATCGTTCATAATCAAGCTCCCGTTATCGATTCAGTTGTTTTTGTCTTTACGGAACTCCAAGCCTGCAACCAACACCTAACTATTTCCAAACCAGCCTTTTGTCCTACCAACTGATACCACAACGGATACTGCGGAGAACTGATAAGCAACCACTAACTTCTCTCTATAACCATAGCTCTTGGTACTTCACGTTACTGCCTTTCCTTCTTTGATTCAGGTTGAGGGGAAAAGGATGCAAATTTGGTACAAATTTTTGAAAAAAGTATTACAAAAAATGCAACTAGCTGGATTTGCTGGAGTTTGTAAGCGGATAGCTGGCAGTGGTGGGCGCCTTAGGCCACAAACTTATATCCGACTCCATGAACGGTCAGGATGTGTTGTGGATCCTCGATGTTTGACTCTATCTTCTGGCGTAGCCGAGCAATGTGGTTGTCAACGGTGCGGGTGGTTGGATAGGAATTGTAGCCCCACACCTCATCAAGCAGCTCATCACGGCTAACAACGTTACCTTCCTTAGATATTAAATATCGTAAAAGTCTGTATTCACGGGCAGATAGCTCAATCGGATCGTCATTTCTGTGGGCTTTGTAGGCTTTAAAATCAATTACCACATTGGCAAAACGGACCTGATCGACGTTTGCAGTTCGCTGAATACGGCGGAGTAGTGCCTTGACTCTAGCGATCAATTCAAGCATACCGAATGGCTTGCCGAGGTAATCATCTGCTCCGAGGTCAAGTCCGAGAACCTTGTCAACCTCAGTACTGCGCGCCGTCAGCAGGATAAGAGGTGTAGATATCCCTGAAATGCGCAATTCTCTACACGCCTGAAGGCCGTCTTTACGGGGCATCATCACATCCATGATGATAAGATCTGGTTTTTGCTGCTTTACGAGCTCTAGGCCAGCTTCTCCATCAGGCGCTGTAATTACCTTAAAACCCTCAAGTTCGAGGTTCATTACGAGGCTTTTTCGGATTAGGTCCTCGTCCTCAATTACCGCAATTGTAAAGCTGTCCCCGCGCATTCAATCCCTGAAATACTTCTGATATGTTTGCTGTGTCGATAGCTGATCTAAATCATGCCTTAGACCACAGTATAACCAGAAAGAAGTGTTAATCATATAGGTGATCTCCTTGCTTTTCTCCGGCGTTCCCGGTATCTTTTCCTTTCTGTATTCTCTATTCTAGTCCTTTCAGGTGGTTATCTGGAAAAACAGGCTCTTTAGCCGTCAGGTAATTTTCACGCCAGGTGGGTAAAGCAGGTAGTAGTAGTAGAGATGAACGAGACGAGGCTGCCTCGAGTGAAAGGCGAGTCTTAAGAAGAGTGGTTGAGAGTTATGACAGAAGAGATAGTTAATCAGAGTGAGACAGCTACACAGTCTAAGGCTAGCTCCGAGAAGCAAGCTCAGGTTGTTGAGCCGCAAGTATTTGCGATCGTTCGTACGTGTGGCAAACAGTATCGCGTTACCGCTGGAACAAAGATATCCATAGATGAGCAGGAGGGAAATCCTGGTGACACCATTACGTTTTCAGACGTTCTGATGGTAGGCAAGACGGGTGGCAGTGATGTTCGCGTGCTTGCAGCAGGGGAGAAGTCTCTCGGCGTTACAGTAACTGGACGGTTGGTTGCTCATAAGAAGGATAAGAAGGTTATTATCTTCAAGAAGCGCCGTCGTGGTGGATACACAAAGAAGCAGGGTCACCGTCAGGCTAAGAGCGAGATCGTGATAGAGTCGGTTGGGCTCTAATTGAATTTAAATTTGTAAGGTGATGTGGTCTCAGGCACTATTGGGAACCGCAAGATCCATGCAAGAGAGGTAGCACAATGGCACATAAGAAAGCGGTAGGAAGTACCCGTAACGGACGTGATAGCCGCGGCAAGCGTCTCGGAGTCAAGAAGTTTGGTGGAGAGGTAGTGCGAGCAGGTAATATCCTGGTGCGCCAGCGTGGAAGTACATACCATGCAGGTGACAACGTGGGGACTGGTCGTGATTACACACTCTTTGCGTTGGTTGATGGAGTAGTAGAATTTAAGCAAGGACTACGCCAGTACGTGACAATTAGGCCGACTGCCTAGACACGATAGACAGGCGTTCAACAAGCGCAAGCAGAGAGAGGGAGTGTGCAGGGCATCGCAATTCTCTTCTCTTAAATAGGGCCAAAAATGTGCGGCAGGTATTGTTTTTTATGAGTTTAACTACACCTGGCCGCGCATTTTTATCCCTGTCATGAATGCCAGTCCTTTCGATTAGATAGCGGGAGAATTGCGAGGCCCTGGGGAGTGTGGCGAGAGATGCCCACTCCCTTTTTCATTGCCCGCGATTCTGGTTAACAATGTATGAAGTTTATAGATGAAGCAGCGATAGAGGTTAAAGCGGGCAAGGGCGGGGCAGGATCCCGTAGCTTTCGCCGCGAGAAGTTTGTGCCCCTTGGAGGGCCCGATGGTGGTAACGGAGGTCGCGGTGGCTCTGTTATCCTCAAAGCCGATCAGAGTGTCCATACACTTCTAGATTTTAAGTTTCAGGCCGTCTGGGAGGCGCGCGGCGGAGAGCCTGGATCGGGTGCCCGGAAGGATGGGCGCGCAGGATCAGACGTCGTAATCAAACTGCCGGTGGGAACTCAAGTATTCGCCTACAATCCAGAGACGCAAGAGCCTGGTGAGCTAGTTGTTGATCTCGATGCTCCGGAGCGCGAATTTATTTTGGCCAAGGGTGGCCGAGGTGGAAAGGGCAACGCATTTTTCAAGACCTCGACAAATCAGGCGCCCGAGCATGCGCAACCTGGAGAGGAAGGGGAAGGTGGAACGTACTTACTCTCTCTAAAGTTAGTTGCTGACGTTGGACTCGTTGGATTTCCTAACGCTGGCAAGTCGACTCTAATTTCGCGCATTTCAGCAGCTCGGCCAAAGATCGCTGACTATCCATTTACTACCCTTGTTCCGAATCTCGGTGTTGTGCGGGCGAAGGGTGGGAGGAGTTTCGTGGTGGCTGATATTCCAGGCTTAATACCTGGGGCTAGTGAAGGCAAAGGGCTCGGTATTCGATTCCTCAAGCACGTTGAGCGCACCAAGGTAATTGCGCACCTGCTAGATCTGACGCAACTAAACGAAGATGGAAGCGAGGCTGATCTTGAGGAGCTGTTCCGGTGCATCAATAACGAGCTACGTAATTTCTCCGAAGAAGTAGCGCAGCGTGAGCAGATCGTAGTGCTGACGAAGGCTGATGCTGTGTCGTCACAAGAACGAGTAGACCAGTATCGCCAGCGGTTTGCTGAGCAGGGGTATGAGGTCGCAGTCATCTCAAGTGTAGCGGGTATCGGTATCGACGATCTGATAGAGAGGTTTGCGCGGCGGGTGTAGTGTTACGCGACGTAACTAAACCCTGCTCCGCGCTGCTCACTAAGCGCCACCAAGTGCCTTAGCTGTCAGTTCATTAGTCAGCTTGCCGTTGAGGCAGGTGAGTGCCTGTTGCATCTCCGGCGATTCGCAGGCTTTCGTTGCTCCTTCATCCGCAAGCTTGATGATGTAGGGAAGCGTTGCTGATGCCAGTGCTATCGTTGACGTCCGCGGGGTCTGCGCCGGCATGTTACATACGCCATAGTGAATGATTCCATCAACCTCGTATACAGGAGCGTCGAGCGTCGTTGGGCGGCTCGTTTCAGCGCAGCCCCCTTGGTCTATACTAATATCAATAAAGACTGAGCCCTTAGGCATTAGACCTATCATCTCTCTAGTTATTAAACGAGGTGTGGCTGCTCCTGGGATTAGCACAGCGCCGATAAGGAGGTCCGCAGAACGGCAGGACTGCTTGATAGTCTCTGGAGAGGATGTAACTGTGTTGATTCGGTCTCCGAATTCGCTTTTAAGCACCGCTAGCTTTGATTGGTTAATGTCGAGAACCGTTACGCGAGCGCCCATACCAATAGCTGTTAGAGAGGCTGCGTGACCGGCGATCCCAGCACCGATAACAACCACATTAGCCGACGGAGCACTTCCAGCGCCGCCTAATAGAACTCCACGTCCACCGTTTTGCGAGAGTAGGTAATAGGCGCCATTTAGTACCGACAGTTTGCCGGCAACTTCACTCATCGGCTCAAGTAACGGTAAACGTCCATCATTAGTGCGGAGGGTTTCGTAGGCAAACGCAGTTACCTTTTTGCTAAGTAGGACCGCTGCTACCTCTGGTAGGCTAGCTAAGTGCAGATAATCAAAGAGCACTAGATCCGATCGAAAGAACTGGAACTCGCTCTGGTCAGGTTCCTTAACCTTGACCAAGAGCTCGGCTTTGGTCCAGACCTCGGCAAGCGTTGTAGCCACATTGCAGCCTGCCTGCTTATAGGCATCGTCGGAAAATGATGAACCGAGGCCTGCGCCGGTCTCGATAAAAACCTGGTGTCCACGCTCTACTAAATGACGGGCCCCATCAGGTGTGACTGCTACACGCTTTTCAAGGGTTTTGCGTTCTCTTGGAATTCCTATTCTCATAACTAAACCAGCTCACCGTTAAGTTACTGTATATGTATGCCACCGTATACTCTATGGCCCGATTGGCAGGAAGCCTAGGTCGAGCGCGAGTCTACGCCAAATAGCTAAGAGAATCACCGGTAAAAGAGGTGGTAACTACTCAGCAAATTCTTCCGCAATAACGTTAGCCCCTATTAAGGGCGGCTTTGCGGAGCAAAGAGGGGTGGAGATAATCCTAAATTCGGCAGTTGCGGGTCTGAAAATGGCGCATCTAC
>JBBALZ010000060.1:0-16225 GCA_040402735.1 Bdellovibrionota bacterium | reverse complement strand
GATGCTCACCCTGACGGTGCCAGGGTTGCGCCTCCGAAAAATTCAAAATCCTTCGCGCTTTTGAGTACCTGCACCATTTTCATCCTCCTTAACTGCCGAATTTAGGTTCAAGTATATAGCGGGAGAATTGCGAAGCCCTATACCAGAGTTCTGCTCTTGTGCATTAACACAGAATAGGTGAAAACATTAGTAGTTAGGTGCCCAAAGCGTAGCTTAAGAGATTAATGGGATTCGCTATGGCTATTAAAATGAATCAACCGATCGGACCAGCAACCTATGGACCGCTCGTCGCCCGTGTGGCGGTGGGGTCGTATTTTATGATGGCCGGCCTTAGTAAATTGCAGATGCTTTCGGCTTTTGTGGCCCAGGTTAAAACCTTTGGAGTTCTGCCGGATAATGTATCATCGCTCTACGCGGTGCTGTTGCCTTATATGGAGGTTTTCATCGGAGGCTGCTTAGTATTAGGTCTCTGGACAACTATGGCCGGGCTTTTAGCGAGTGGATTGCTGATTTCATTTGTATTCGCTTTCGGATTCTTTCCTGGTGCATCTGATATTTTTAACAAAGATGTTGTGCTTTTGGGCGCGGTAATAGGCTTGTTGTATACTGGGCCCGGGGCCTACAGCCTCGATAATGTGCGCAAGCCGCCGCAGGCAGCGCATTAGGGGAAGCTCATTAGGCCAGTCGAATTTTGGATTTACGGTGTCGAAACGCAGAGTGACAATTCCCACAGCGCTGCGTCGCCACATACCTGAGTCCTCGGGCATCTTGGTTGCAGTTTCCGGAGGCCGGGACTCGGCTGTGTTGTTGCATGCCCTGCTAGAAGCGCAACGATTGCTCAAGATTCGGATTGAGGTGTGTCACGTTGACCACGGATTGCGTGAGTCGAGCAGTCAGGATGCTCGGTTTGTGACTCAGTGGTGCTCTGAGTTGGGGATAGCTTGCCATGTGCAATCTTTAGGCGCACGACCAGTGCAGGATAACGTAGAGGCCTGGGCGCGGCGCGAGCGGTATGCGGCGCTAGCTAAGGTTAGAGAGAGTAGACAGCTCGATTGGATAATAACTGCGCACAATGCCAACGATGTTGCAGAGACGTTGTTGATGCGCCTGATAGCTAAGAAGGAGCTTACCTCGATAGATGAGTCTGATACGCGCCGCAATGTGCTCAGGCCCCTGCTTGAGATCGACCGAGAGCAGATCGATGCCTACGTTAGCTCTAAGCAGATTCCGTATGTCGAGGATCCAACGAACACTGATACTAATTTTGTGCGAAACCGAGTGCGTCACGAGCTCTTGCCCATTCTTAAAGAGCGTTTTGATCCGTCAATTGTATGGATCTTAGCAGAACAGGCGCGCTCTCTAGCTCAGGATAGTGAGGCGTTGAGAACCGTTGCGCGTTCGGTTGTTAATGACCTGGGTGGGGCTATCCGGGAGGGAGATCTAAATTGGCTTAACTGCTTACGTAGCGCCCTAGAGCGAGTTGCCCCAGCGATTCGATGGCGTGTTATGCAGGCCCTCTGTGTGACGCGGCTGGGTTTTGTTGTTGGAGAGGCTAAAGCCACTGCCATGCTGCGAGTCATTAGCGGCGATGAGCGGGCTATCGACCTGGGAAATGGATTGAGCTTTGAATGTTCAAGCGACGGACTCCGATTCGTATCGCGATAGCGTGTAATCTTGGGGACTTAGCGCGGATTTATCTAAGATTATCTGTGTCCTTTTCAAGAAGATCCTGTATGATACGGGGGTCTCTCCACGAGGCGTAACGAGCCTGCGACTCTAGCTTATGAGGCGATGGTGCTAGGCTCCTTCTAAAAGGTGATGCAGTTGGGAAAGAATGGATTGTTTTGGGTCGGGTTAATCTTGTTGGCGCTCATGGCGTACAGCTTTGCCAACAAAGGTCGTGATGTAGCAACGCAGGTGTCGTACACGGAGTTCTTGCAGTCAGTTGAGAACGGCGATGTTCGTACGGTTAAGATCGAAGGCTCAACCGTAGTTGGAGAGTACCGCGCTAAGACCGGCGAGTTGAGTAAGTTTAGAACGACCGCTCCGACGGATGATTCGATGATTCCACTCTTGCGCAAGCACTCAGTAGACATCGAGGTCTCAGACCCGGGGAACGAGTCCTCGTACATGTTGTTCCTCCTAAATGCATTGCCGATTTTGCTCTTCTTGGGGATCTGGTTCCTATTCTGGCGACAGGTGCAGATGGGGGCAGGAAAGGGCATGAGCTTCGGAAAGTCTCGCGCCAAGTTGCTTACAGAGAGTCAACAGAAGGTGACCTTTGCCGATGTGGCTGGTATTGATGAGGCACGCTCCGAGTTAGAGGAGATCATTGAGTTTCTGAAGGATCCAAAGAAGTTTACCAGACTCGGAGGGAGGATTCCTAAGGGCGTTTTGTTGATCGGTTCCCCCGGCACCGGAAAGACCCTTTTAGCTAAAGCGATCGCGGGAGAGGCCGGTGTTCCGTTCTTTAGCATCTCTGGCTCTGATTTTGTTGAGATGTTTGTGGGAGTCGGCGCTTCGCGAGTACGTGATCTTTTTATTCAGGGTAAGAAGAATGCGCCGTGTATAATTTTTATTGATGAGATCGATGCTGTTGGCCGACACCGCGGTGCCGGGATGGGCGGCGGGCACGATGAGCGTGAGCAGACCTTAAACCAGTTGCTTGTTGAGATGGATGGATTTGAGAGCAATGAGGGAGTGATCCTGATTGCGGCTACAAACCGTCCTGATGTTCTCGATCCAGCACTGCTCCGACCTGGCCGATTCGATAGACGTGTCGTGGTACCACGACCGGATCTAAATGGTCGCTTGGGGATTCTTAAGGTACACACCAAGAAGGTTCCGATCTCTAGTGATGTTGATCTGAACTTGATTGCACGCGGTACTCCTGGATTCTCCGGAGCAGACTTGGAGATTTTGGTCAATGAAGCGGCGCTATACGCGGCAAGAAAGAATAAGTCGCTTGTAGAGAGGTCGGATTTTGAGTACGCCAAAGACAAGGTGATGATGGGAGCCGAGCGACGCTCGATGCTCTTATCGGAAAAAGAGAAGTTGACGACAGCGTACCATGAATCAGGGCATGCGCTAGTCGCAAAGAAGCTCTCAAACGCCGACCCAGTTCACAAGTTGACAATTGTTCCGCGCGGCATGGCGCTCGGATTAATGCAGCAGCTCCCGGAAGCTGATAAGCATACCTACTCGCGTTCGTACTGGATGGATCAGCTCGCGGTGTTTTTCGGTGGACGGGTAGCTGAGGAGCTCGTCTTTAACGAAATGAACACAGGAGCTAGCTCTGATATTCAACGAGCGACAGAGATCGCTCGGCGCATGGTGTGCGAGTGGGGAATGAGTGAGACATTAGGGCCTATTCACTACGACACAAAGGAGGAGCACGTCTTCCTTGGGCGCGATATTGGTAAACCGCGAGAGCACTCTGAGGCGATCCAGTTAGAGATTGATCAGGAGGTTAAGAGAATCTTGAGTAGGCAGTACGATATCGCTAAGCAGATAGTGACCGAGCATATTAATGTGCTGCATAACTTGGCCAAAGCGGTCATGGAGCGCGAAACGCTCGATGCCGATGATATCGAAAGGATCATGCGCGGAGAAGGCCTGACCCCTAGCCCTCAAGGCGGTCCAGGAGGTGGTGACAGCTCTAGTGGCAACGTTTCCGTTGCAGCCTAGGTTGTTTTAAGTCCAGAGTAGCACTCCGCATCGAATGCAGGGTGAGGTTCGCAGGATGAGCTATCTGAATTTACAAAACACCACAGCGCTTCTCTCGATGCTCTTTGACATCGCCATAGTCTGGTATCTTGTCTACCGCGGTCTTTTGCTTTTCAAGGGAACACGCGCGATGCCGATGCTCATAGGTCTAGCCTGTATCGGCGTGTTTTACTTTGTCGCCCAACCGCTGGGTTTAGTAACAGTAGCGTGGATACTAGATAACTTTTTGAGTTCAATTATCCTGGTCATCGTGGTGATCTTTCAGGATGAGATTCGCAGAACACTCACTAAAGTGGGCGCACATCCACTGCTCTTTAGTTCGGGGCGCCATGATGCACCAACTGGGTATGAAGAGATATCAACGGCAGTGGGCAAGATAGCTAAGGCGCGCCTTGGTAGTATCATCGTTATCGAGGGTGACGTGGGGCTTGATGAATTCCTAGAGGACGGGGTTCAGCTGGACGCTAAACTCAGCCGCAAATTGTTATACGGTATCTTTGTTAAGGAGTCTCCAATGCACGATGGTGCAGTCGTCATTAAGGGTGAAATAGTTAGAGCTGCTGGGGTGGTTCTGCCGCTTAGCTCCAATCCCGATATCGATCCAAGTTTTGGAACGCGCCACAGAGCAGCGCTAGGAATTACCGAGCGCTCTGATGCGCTTGTAATCGTTGTTTCTGAGGAGAGTGGCTCGATTACGCTTTTTGTCGATGGTAAGCAGTATCGTAATCTTGATGCAGCTGCCCTACCTGGGTATTTGAAGCAACATGCGCGCACCGATTCGCGGGTGAGGCGTGGAGTCGCTCGCGGGGTACCTGCATGATGCTTATTCGCAACATCCCACTTAAAATCGCATCGCTTTTTATAGCGCTGGTTCTGGCCTACGCCGTTCAACGAGCGAGTAATGTTAGTGTTGTTAGCCTCTTTGTACCACTTGAAATAAAGAATGCTCCTGAGGATCGGATTGTTGTAAAGCCGATTAAGAGGGGCGCTCAGGTTACGATCAGGGGCCCATCATTTATAGTTGGCCCACTGGCAGCAGCTCCTCCACCACTGCGAGTTAAGCTCCCTGACCGAGTTGAGGACAAGACTTCTGTTACATTGCGAGCTGCCGATCTCGTGTTGCCACCAACCCTAGAGGTGCTCAGTATCGAGCCATCACAGGTGGAGTTTGTGTTCGAGCCCCTTGAGAAACAGGAGATTCGAGTAGCGGTTCCGAGAATAGGCCAATTGGGTAAAGAGTTGGTGCTTGAGGGGATAGAGGTTTCGCCGCCTACAATCGTAGTACGGGGACCAAGATCGGAGCTCAAGGCTCTCAAGACAATTGAGACCGAACCGATTGACCTCGGAAGTATTAGCGCCTCCAAAGAGATATCGTTATCAATTCGGCCGATTGGGGGCTCTGTCACGCCGGAGTCTAAGATGGTGCTAGCTCGGGTAGCCATCGGCGAGCAGCCGACAGTCCGCAGTTTTTCGCAGATACCGGTGGAAGTGCGCGTTGTTGGAGTATTAAGTGGTGGTTTCATGGTTGTACCCAGAGTCGTTGCGCTCACCGTGTCCGGTTCTCCAAGTGCGTTGTCGGCGTTGAAAGACCAAGAGATCGCGCCCTACGTGAGACTAAAGGCTGATGGCGCAACTGATACTGATAGCTTGCGCGAACAGGTTCAGATACAGCTTCCGATGGGTTTACGCATCGTCAGTATCGACCCGCCAGTGGTCGCTGTACAGCGAAAGAGCGAAGCGCCACGCACGCACAGCGCAATAAGTAAAGGCTTAGGTAAGGGTAGATAAGGAGAGGATGTATGACTAATCAGCGCAAGTACTTCGGCACTGACGGCATTCGGGGCGTGGCAGGTAATACGCCCCTAGACCCAGAGACCTTGGTGCGTTTGGGCAAGGCTGTGGCAACTATCTTTATGGAGAGAAACGGCCATAAGCGTGTGCGGGTGCTAGTAGGAAAGGATACGCGACTCTCAGGGTATATGATTGAGAGCTCTCTAGCTGCGGGAATTACCGCGATGGGAGCTGACCTGCTTCTGTGCGGGCCAATCCCAACCCCCGGAGTGGCGTACTTGACCAAGAGCATGCGGGCAGACGCAGGGATCGTTATCTCAGCTTCGCACAATTCATACGAAGACAACGGAATAAAGATCTTTGGAGCCGACGGGTACAAGCTAGCTGATGAACTTGAGCTGCGAGTTGAAGAGCTTTTAGAGCCTGGGGTTCTAGACGGAAAGACGGCTGATTCTTGCCATATCGGTAAGGCAGCTCGCATCGAAGATGCGATTGGGCGCTATACAGTCTTCCTAAAAGAGAATTTTCCGCGAGAACTATCACTAGATGGAGTAAAGATAGGTCTTGATTGCGCCCATGGTGCCGCGTATGTAGTGGCCCCACAAACTCTGATTGAGCTTGGCGCAGAGGTGACTTCGCGTGGCGTTAGTCCGACCGGTAGAAATATTAATGATGGCTTTGGTAGTCTATATCCTGATGTAGTTGGTAAACTCGTTGTTGAGCAGAATCTCTCTCTTGGGATCGCTCTCGATGGGGATGCTGACAGGTGCATCTTGGTTGATGAGAAGGGAAAAGTTCACGATGGAGATACCGTCCTGGCGATCTGCGCCATCGATCTAAAGGCCCGAGGCTTGTTGCGTAACAATACAGTGGTGGCAACGGTGATGTCGAATCTTGGCCTCGATACTTTGTTACGTGAGCAGGAGATCCGAGTTGTTAGAACGGGAGTAGGTGATAGGGCCGTGCTCGAAGAGATGATTAAGCAGGGTGTGCAGCTCGGTGGCGAACAATCAGGACACACGATATTTTCAGATATCTCAACTACTGGAGATGGATTGTTGACTGCGTTAATGGTTCTCTCCGCGATGGGGCGACAGGGAAAAACCCTCTCTGAACTAGCGGCTGATTTTATCACATTTCCCCAGAAATTAGTTAATATCAAGGTTTCTCATAAGCCACCACTGGAATCGATTGAGTCCCTTAGGAAAGCAATTGAGCAAAAGGAGCAGGAATTAGGATCAAGTGGTAGAGTGCTGGTTCGCTACTCAGGCACTGAGAATAAAGCGCGGGTTATGGTTGAGTGCCAGGATGAAGAGACGTGTAAGCGCCACGCTCATGATCTTGCAGAGATACTTGAGCGTGAGATTGGCGCAGCTTAGTTAGTTGAGGCAAAACGTGTCGCTAGTTACTCAGAATCACGGATCTTTCGGACGATACTCTTTATCTGATGGGCGAGCGCATAGATTCTCGCTGCCTTCTTCGGTGGAAATGGCACTCTTAGATCGTCAGACGATCGGGGCCGGCATAACGGGCTTGGAGCTGATGGAACGCGCTGGAGTGGCGATGGTCAAGCAAGCACGTGACGTTTGGCCGACTGCGCATAATGTGCTTGTTCTTTGTGGTCCGGGAAATAACGGTGGAGATGGATTGGTTATAGCGCGTTACTTGCGGGAGCAGGGGCTTGAGGTGTCTGTGGTGATCGCCTCTGCTAGGCGTTATTCTGCTGAGTGTCTTGAACAGCTTTTGCGGGTTCACGATGCGCGAGTATTCGGTGGGGCTTCGCCGCAGGTAGGAGTCGATGGAGCGGGCCTCTTGCCGATCACGAGACCTGAGCTGCGAGAGCTGGTTGCAAGTAGTGATCTTATCTTTGATGCGCTACTTGGAACGGGGCAGTGTGAGGCTCCGCGAGGTGCGATAGATGAGGTAGTTCAGGTTGTGCGAGCAGCGCAAGCTAGTGGCGCAGCGTGTCGGGTAGTAGCAGTTGATGTACCAACAGGAATCGATGGTGATACCGGAGCAACATACGAATCCCATGTCGTTGCAGATCTAACCCTCGCCGTGCAATGTATCAAGCGGGGGCTGCTGCAGTTCCCAGCCCGAGCTGCGTGCGGAAGGATAGTTACCGTTGATATCGGAATTAATGGCAGCACATTTGTAGAGTATTCCCTGGTAACGGCTGAAAATCTTCCAAGCATGCTCCCGCGACCTCTTGATGTGCATAAGGGGATGCTCGGGCGGGTTTTGATAATTGGCGGATCGCTTGCGATGCCCGGGGCTCCAATGCTATCAGCGCTAGGAGCATTACGTTGCGGGGCCGGTATAGTATCGCGGTGTGTTCGTAAGGGATGGACTACCATACCTCCGCTGCCAGAGGCGATGTTCGAAGTGCTCTCTGGTGACTCCGATGTCTATCAGTCAGGTGATGTCGTCGCTGTGGCCGAGATGGCTGCCAGGTACGATGTCTGTGTAATTGGCCCTGGATTAGGAACCGAATCAACAACGGCTGAGTTTCTAGTAGGGCTTATCAATTCCCTTAAGGCACGCTCGGCTCGTGTAATCGTTGACGCTGATGCGCTAAATCTTTTGGCAACATCTGCCGTTACTCTCAAAGGTCTCTCAGCGATAGTAACACCGCATCCCGGAGAGGCTGCGCGCTTGCTGGGTATTACGAATGCGCAGGTGCAACGTGATCGCTTTACGGCGTGTCGTCAGATAGCGCTCCAGATGCAAGCTATTTCTGTGCTCAAGGGCGCCGGGACCCTAATCCATGATGGCGAGGAGGGCAAGGTGGTAGCCGAAGGCACGACATATCTAGCAACTCCAGGGAGTGGGGATGTGCTTGCGGGAATAATTGCTGCCTGTGCGGTCAGAACCCGATCGCTTTGGGAAGCGGCGATTCTAGGAGTATGGTTGCATGCACGAGCTGGTATGGCAGCAGCGGATAAGCGCGGCGGGCCGATACTGGCTAGCGAGATAGCTGAGCAGGTGGGGGAGTTGTTGGGGCGGTTTTCAGACTGTAACCCGGCTACTGGGTGACTGGGCTAAAGGCGAAGAATCCGGTGCGTCTGCTTACGGTTTTCCGATGCACTAATCACGGCTCTCTATCGCGCTCTGCAAAATCAAGCCATAACGTCTGGGCCACTCCTACAAGGGCTGGGCCTATGAAAACACCGAGAAGTCCAAAAGCAATGACCCCTCCCAGTACGCCGATAAAGACTATCATCGCTGATACTCGGGTGGCTTGGCTTATTAAGAGCGAGCGCAGCAAGTTATCTATCGTACTTATACACGCAAATCCCCAGATAATTAGACCCACTCCGTGATACCAAGGTAGCCCACTCACGAATAATAAGTAGAGTGAAACCGGTATGTAAATAATCGGAGCTCCAAAGGGTATGAGCGAAAAGATCATCGTACACAGAGCTAAAAGAGCTGGAAGCGGAGCTTGAGCAAAGGCGTACCCGATCCCGGCTAGAGTCCCTTGGGCTATCGCTGTCGCTACTACACTGTATGCAGCACCGCGAACGGTCATGGTAACGTAATCAAAGAGATAATCAGCCCGTCTAGCCCCGAGTTTAGTTGCAATCATTTTAGTTTGACGAATTAACACCTCTCCGTGATTGTAAAGAGCAAAGCAGCCGATTAGGGTCATAAAGACCACGGCTATGGTGTCGATTACGCTGACTGCGGCTTTAGTAGCGAAGCGGATTAGTATCTCTTGGTTAGCGCTTATTACGGCACTCATGCCACCCTCTGTGCCTAGTGTGTTTATAAAATGCTCGGCTAGCGCTTGACCAAAAATAGGCAGGGCAGCCATCGATTTTGATACCTGATCTAGATTGAGCGTGGCGAGTTGGTGTCCAAGTTGTCGTAGCTCTCCTGCTAATCTGAGCGGTAGAGGTATGGCGATGATCAGTAGGGTTAAAGCCAGGGTGATGCTTAGGCCGAGAGAGGCTATCCAGGGGCGATAGGGGCATAGACCGCGCAGCTTGATGAATGCCGGCCAAGTGGCTACCGTGAGGACGATCGCCCAAAGGAGCGGGAGCAAGAAGGGCCTCAGTACCACCCCAACAGCCAGCATAAATCCAAGAAGGAGCGTAACTGAGAGAACTGTGGCTATCGGTTTGGACGTTTGCTGCATTGGTAAACAGTAGTATAAACTAATTGTATATAGCTAGAAACTGATCTAGCCCCAGTACCCAACACTGCGATAAAGTAACGCTATGAAGATACTAGTACCTATAAAAAGAGTGCCTGATTGGCAGATTAAATTGAAGTTGCTCCCTGATGGGTCAAATATTCAAACCGAGGGGATTAAGTGGATCATTAACACCTTCGACGAGATCGCGGTTGAGGAAGCTATCCGACTCAAGGAGAAGGGGGTTGTTACGGAGATAGTCCTCGTCAGCATCGGCCCAGCCGATGTACGAAATCGCCTCGAGTATGCCTTGGCGATGGGGGCGGATTCGGCGATACTTGTTAATTACGATGGACCAGTTGATTCCGACCTCGCTTCACGTGCAATCGCAGAGGTGTATAAGCGTGGCGAATACCAGATGCTGCTCCTCGGTAAACAGGCTATTGATTCAGACTCCAACCAGACGGCTCAGCTACTCGCCGGCAGGCTCGGGCTCCCTCAGGCCTGCTTTGCTTCAAAGGTAGTTGTTGAGGCGGGTACTGCAACGGTCACTCGTGAGATCGATGGAGGCCTTGAGACGATCAAAGTGCCGCTTCCGTGTGTGGTATCCACAGACCTGCGCCTGAACGAGCCGCGCTACGCTGCGCTGCCCAACTTAATGAAGGCCAAAAAGAAGCCCTTCCAGGAGATGACCCTCGAGTCGCTCGGTGTGTCGCCAGAGGTCAAGGTGCGAGTGAAGGGGCTCGCGCTTCCAGCAGGTCGCAAAGCTGGTAAGAAGGTGGCAGACGTGGCAGAGCTAATTGCTGCGCTGCAGAACGAGGCAAAGGTGCTTTAGGATTGTTTCAAAAAGATCGAGGTTTAGTAATGGGAAGTGTTCTTGTTTTTATTCAACACGATGCAGGAAGGGTGCTTAAAGGGTCGCTGGTAGCCCTTACCGCAGCTAGAGAATTGCAGGTGGCTTGGAAGGGCTCCGAGGTAGTTGGCGTTGCTTTAGGTCACGGGGCGGCTGTGGCTGCCGAAGAAGCCAGCCAATTCGGTATCTTAAAAGTTCTATACTCAGAGGATGCTGTGCTCGAGCGCTACCGAGCGGAGCCGTATGCGCGGGCAGTGGCGCTTGCGGCGCGTGAGTTGGGCGCTGAAACTGTTGTTGGGCTTGCCAGCAGCACCGGTAAAGATCTCTTGCCGCGTGTGGCTGTGCTCCTCGATGCGGCTCAGGTGTCGGATGTCATCGCAGTGAATGCAGATGGATCGCTTAAGCGCCCGATGTACGCCGGAAACATCATAGCAGATGTCGAGGTGCTTTCGGCGGCTCGAGTTGTTTCAGTGCGCGGAACAGCATTTGCAGCGGCTGTAAAAGGTGGCTCCAAGGGTAGCGTTGCAACACTCTCGCTCGCTGCAGATCCGGAGCTGCGAGAGCAGCCACGATTCGGAGAGATCCTCGGGTATGAGCAATCAAAGGCCGACCGTCCGGAGTTGACTGATGCCGAAGTAGTCGTTAGTGGTGGCCGGGCGCTGGGTTCTGCTGAGAACTTTGAAAAGGTGCTGTTTCCGCTTGCAGATGCTTTAAAGGCAGCGGTGGGAGCATCGCGTGCGGCGGTAGATTCTGGTTACGCTCCAAACGATTGGCAGGTAGGACAAACAGGCAAGGTTGTAGCGCCGAATTTATACATCGCGGTCGGAATATCCGGCGCGATCCAACACTTAGCGGGAATGAAGGATTCCAAAGTGATCGTTGCGATTAACAAGGATCCTGATGCGCCGATTTTTGAGGTGGCAGACTACGGCTTGGTAGCAGACCTCTTTGCGGTAGCTCCTCAATTGACTGAGGCGGTTAAGAACCGGTGATACTCCAAACGTCCCGACCCACTATTCTGCTGATGGCGTTCGTAGCAGCGTTTTTCGTTTTTGCTGGTGGATGTAAAACAGCGAGCAGTCTTCCAACCGTAGAGACCGTCATCACATCGACCGATGGCAAAGAGCTCGGAGTTTTTTCGGTAGAAGTTGCATCAACCAACGAAGAGAGAGCTAAGGGGCTTATGTTTCGTCGCGAACTGGGGCCGAAACAGGGGATGCTCTTTGTATTTCCGGAGCAGAGGCGGTTGTCTTTTTGGATGAAAAATACACTTATTCCGCTTGATATGGTCTTTCTATCGCGTGAATGGAAGGTTGTTGGAATAGTCGAAAACGCTACACCGCTTAGCGAGGAAACCCGAGGCGTGGATGCTGAGAGTCAGTTTGTACTTGAGTTTATTGGGGGTACTGCTGCTCGGCTTGGGTTAAAGCCGGGGGCCACGGTCCAAGTGCGAGGGGCCTTGTCGCAGGGACGGTATGATCGGGGTTAGGTAGCTGCCAGATTCCGTTGCAAGGTATGTTTCGGTTTGCTACATCTGGGTGTACCCTGACAACTATAACCATGAGCAACGAACACATCATAGACCAGTCGTATTCTCCAGCTACAAGCCTGCCAGCTGCAGAGCAGTTTAGTCGCGAGCAGGCACTAGGGGGCGAACATCAATCTGCTCTGGACCATGCATTTCTGAGAGAGGTACACCATAAGGTTAAAAACAATCTCCAAGTCGTATGCAGCCTACTGAGGCTACAGAGCCGCGGATTAGTCGATTCAGTAGCGCGGGATGTTTTTAAGCGAAGTGAGGAGCGCATACAGAGTATGGCGCTGGTATATGATAAGCTTTATCAGGGGGATGGATATGATACGGTTCCTCTTGATGAGTACCTACGAGAGATGATCGATCAGTTGGTGTGTAGTTCACGACCAAGGCTTCAGAGGCCTGAGCTCGATTTTAGTCTCGATCACGTCACGGTATCGAGCCGAACAGCTACGGCGGTTGGACTTTTAATGAATGAGGTGGTCTCGTACCACCTTCGCAACTATGCGAGCAATGCGCTGACACGCATAAGGGTTGTTTTATCGTGCGAGGAATCGCAGATCGTAATAGATCTGAGCGAGGAGCGGAAAGTGGTTTCAGAGCGAGTGCCACTAGGTGATATGGAACAGCAGATTTTGGATGCGCTTCTCAAGCAGGTAGAGGGTGCGATTAATTATGAGTTGGATGGAAATATCCACACCCGATTGCGATTCAGGGTCGGATAGTAACGTATAAACCAAAAGTAGCTACTCAGCAAATTCTGCCGCAATAACGTTATTGCCCCTATTAAGTGGCGGCTTTGCGGAGCAAAGCGGGGTGGAGATAGTCCTAAATTCGGCAGTTGCGGGTCTGAAAATGGCCCATGATTATGATGGTGCACAAGCTGCGCGTTGAGTTACGAGAGCGTAAATCTCAAGCCAGCAAAGATCAATCCAGCTTATTCCCCGGGGGAAAGCCGGCAAAACCTGGCTTACGCGATGTTTTGCCTCGCTTCCCTGGTGGTCCCTACCAGATTGTGTGAGGCGGCGTGGTGTGTAAAACTCTCGCTGTATGAAGCCTACATCTTTAGTCTTTTTTTTATTTGTTACGGTCGCCGCCAGCTTAGTATTCGGTCCAGCTGCTGCTGCTGATAATCCTTCGGAAGGAGTTAAGACGGCAGAAGCTCAAACCAGGCGCACTGACCCATTTAGATGTCTTGCGGGTTCATCGCTATCTGTTGACCAGGGGAGATCTCTTCTTGGAAAGGTGCAGAGCTATTACTCCTCGATTCAGTCGATGCAGGGGGATTTTCATCAGGACTCGTACGTGGCAGCCCTCGATGAGCGTGAGGAGAGCCGAGGAGGTATGGTGTTTGCCAAGCCTGGTAAGATGCGCTGGAGCTACAAGACACCTAGAGCCCAGGAGGTAGTTATTAAGGACGGTGAGCTGTGGATATATCAGCCCGATAAAGGCCAGGTAATGATCGACAGCGTCGGAGCGGTGCTGCTTTCGGCCCTGCCGGTGTCGTTTTTGATGGGAATCGGTAACGTAACTAAGGATTTTGACCTGGTTTCGGCCTGTACAACTTCAGCCGGTATAGCGCTCAGTCTAGTACCCCATAAAGACAGCTCAAAAAAGGAAAAAGAAGAGGCATTAGAGGGGTTTATCCTACTTATAGACCAGCGAAAGCACGTGCCGCAGGGGGCTAAAATTATCTCTGTTGGGGGTAATACCACAGCGATAGTCTTTGAAAATCTGCAACTTAACGTCCCGGAGATCCCTGCAGGGAGATTTGTTTTAGAGTACCCAAAAGGTGTAGATATACTAGACAGACGTAGTACACCCGGGTCGTAACAATGAAGTCTCCTTTAGCGATTATCCCCGCCGATGGCGAGCAGTCAAGTAGCTGCTCGTCGGTCGCGGTGAACATTTCAGAACCTCAGAACTTAGAGGGTGGCCGTGCCTTTGCTGGCCGTGCTGCTATCGTTACTTTAGGCTGTGCAAAAAATCAGGTCGATTCCGAGGTGATGATCGGGGTGTTAAGAAATACCGGCTTTGAGATCGTAAACGATCTGGCGCACGCTGATGTTGCCGTGGTTAACACCTGCGGCTTTCTAGAGAGTGCTGTAAAGGAGAGTGTTGATTGCGTACTTGAGCTCTCGGCATTAAAGAAGTCGGGAAGTTTGCGGCGTTTGCTCGTCGCAGGGTGCATGGTTGAGCGCTACAAGGGTGATATCCGCAAGGCGCTGCCGGAGGTTGATTCTTTTATTGCGCTCGATGGTTTGCTTAGTGTGGGGCAAGCAGCGCTTGGGGCAGATGATACTTTAAGAGATATACTCCATGAGGGAGCTAGGCCGTATTTTCTATATGATGAGACGATGCCACGCCACCTCGCTTCAAAGCGTTATATGGCGTACGTGAAGGTTTCAGAGGGGTGTAACAGGCCGTGTGCCTTCTGTATCATACCGCAGATAAGAGGCGCTATGCGCAGTAGGACGGTTGAGTCTATTGTTCGTGAAGTAGAAGCTCTTGGAGCGCAGGGTGTGCGCGAGATGAACCTAGTTGCGCAAGATCTCACTGCGTTCGGAAGCGACCGCGGCGATTCGCGCTTAGTGGATCTCTTGCGAGCGATTGATGCCTCAAAAGCTGCCGCGTGGGTTAGATTGCTCTATGCTTATCCGGTCGGGGTTGATGATGAATTGTTGCGAGCTATTGTAGAGCTACCCTCAGTGTGTGATTACCTCGATGTGCCGTTACAACACTCAAGTGAGACGGTGCTAAAGAATATGAAACGACCGATAGGACGGTTTGGTTCTCGCAGATTTGTCGAGTATGTGCGCCAAACAGCGCCGGATATCAAACTAAGAACTACATTTATCGTTGGGTTCCCGGGTGAGACAGAGGCTGATATTCAGGACCTGGAGTCCTTTGTTAAGGATGGGCACTTTGAAAGTGTCGGAGTGTTTACCTACTCACCAGAGCAGGGAACCGCTGCATATGAGCTAAAAGATCAGATTTCAGAAAAAGAGAAACGTTCACGGCGTGATAGGATTATGCTTGCGCAGCAGAAGGTGCGCGTGCAGCGAAACCAGGAATATGTCGGCAAAGAGCTTGAGGTATTAGTCGAGGGGCCACACGAGGAGACTGAGCTGCTTCTGTCGGCACGCGCGCGCTTTCAGGCTCCAGAGGTTGATGGTAGCGTTTTGGTGAACGATATCGTTGAGGGACTGGGAGAGATTCCCGCGGGACATCTTGGGCGTGTAGTAGTCACTGAGGTATCGGGATACGATTTGGTTGGGACTTTACTGAAATGACAAAGCCACGCATAGGAATCTTTATCATCGCGTACAACGCTGTTAATCATCTGAATAAGACGATCGCGCGTATCCCCAAGGAGGTATACGACTATGTTGAGGAGATCTTCGTTATTGATGATTGCAGCTCTGATAACGGTTATTATGCAGCGTTGGGATACAAAGCTCAGCACGGGATCGAAAAGTTAACAGTACACAGGAATGAAAAAAACCAAGGATACGGCGGTAATCAAAAGGTAGGGTATCAGTACGCGATCGACCGTGGTCTCGATGTGGTTGCCATGATACATGGAGATGGTCAGTATGCACCGGAGGCCCTTCCGGTGTTGATAGAGCCTTTTATGAAGGGTGAAGCCGACATGGTGTTCGGCTCGCGTATGTCTAAACCGTTCGAGGCTCTAAAAGGCGGAATGCCGTTATATAAGTTTGTTGGCAATCGAGTGCTTACATGGTGTCAGAACAAGCTCTCGGGGCTTAATCTGACCGAGTACCATTCGGGATACAGGTTGTATTCAACCCAGGCTCTGCGACAGATACCATTTGAAGCGTTCACTAACACCTGGCACTTTGATACGCAGATTATACTCGCTATGGCTGAGCGAAACATGCGGATTGTTGAGCGCCCGATACCAACCTATTACGGAGATGAGATCTGCCACGTAAACGGCATCGGGTACGCTTTTAATGTTTTGATGACCACATACCGGTTTTATAAGAACCGCAAGCGCAAGACCCTCTCTTATCCAGGGGCGATGGATATTCCGCGGATAGCCTCATAAGCAGCGCCGAAATCTAGCTAGGAGCCCCGGTACCCCGAAAAAGAGGAACTATTGCTACAGGGCCTCGCAATTCTCCCGCTATCTACTCGAAAAGACTGGCATTCCTGACAG
>JBBALZ010000059.1:0-16294 GCA_040402735.1 Bdellovibrionota bacterium | reverse complement strand
CAGACTTAGGATCTGGTGCCGCAAGGTTTGGGGGTTCAAGTCCCCCCTCCCGCATTTCCCTTCTTTTTCAGCATCAGGAATGCCAGTCCTTTCCAGTAGATAGCGTGAGAATTGCGAGGCCCTAGCGGACAACAGAAACTAAATAATCCTCAAGCCCGCCGACACCAATTCCTACGTAGGAAACAATCGAATTACCATCAATGAACACGGAATATGGCACTTGATCTCCTTTGAGGGCCAGAAATGCCTCGTCCTGCACATCATTGCCTGAGAATACATGGATCACCGTTGTCAAATCCTGAGCACTGATACGACCACGAACAAGGGACAGGTCCTCATTCCGATCCAGATTAACCGCAAAAAAATCGGTATCTCCGCGATGCGCATAAGATCTCGCTAGATCTTCAAATTGAGCTATCACGCTGCGAGAATGCGGGCACCACGTTGTCCAAAATAAGATCGCGGCATTGCGCCCTCGTCTATCCTTCAGAGCGAGATCCTCACCGCTTAGCAACATTAATCGTCCATCTGGAACCGGACGCCCAACAAGCGCGATAGCTTCGGGAGATAATGACGCACACCCTGCAAGTTGCAAAAGCGCTAAGAGCACCAATAGGCATATGAGCGATCTGCGGTTTCTCAATAAAAATAAGATGTTTAATGTAGAGGGTTTAACTGACCTGTCGACCATACTCTAAATCGTCGACCGTTTTATGAGCCTTGTCAACGTCTGCGCCTCTGACCATTTCATGCAAGATAAAACCCTACGCGAGTGATTTTTTAAAAAATCAGTGGCAATAGCAGGGCAAGAGCAATCTCGGCGTAGCCTAGTTTCTGCCGTAGCCTAGAGTCACTGATAAATCTCAACCTCAAACAAGCGCCGCACTTCTGGATCTTGTTCCAACTCATACTTTTCACGTATGCGCGCTTTAGACGAAGCGAGTTTTGCCTCCTTTAGAAATGGAATAACAGCTCGCCTAATACTCGCCTCTGGGCGATCCAGCAAATGTATCAACATATCCGGATGCATATCCTTTCCGAAAATTCGCAGCCCTGCTTCAACAACACGCGGTGAACCTCTGTGTAAAATAACCTCTAAAACTGATTGCTGCGCCGGGTGACCCTTAACGCTCTCAAACCCGGCAGCGATCGTCTCCTCAGAAACACCATCTCCAAAACCGAGCGCCCCGATGAGCTTACCAACCTTGCCTGGCTCATAACCCTCTGCTTGGGCTAACTCCTCAATTGTGGCACGCACTACACCATCAACCGCCGGCTTTGTCAGTATCGCCGCTATAGCTCTCGCACTGATTTCCGGGTCCGAAGTGGAAAGCAGAACTGCGAATAACGATCTCACTGCAAGGGGATCGGTCCAGATACTCAAAAGCTGTACATCACCCGTTGTAACTCCTTCGGTTCCTCCACGAAAGAGCGCCTCGTACGGCGCTCCGCTATTCTCCTCGGCAGCCGCAGCTACGGCAAAGAACAACTCCTTTGGAGATGCAGTTAAACGCCGCTTGATAATCAATTTAGACAGCTCTGAGAAAATAGGCGAACGCTTTCTGGAATGTACCCTCAGTAACCACCACAACTCATCATCAGATAACGCATCAAGTCGTCCCCATACTGCAGCAGCATCCCTAGATAACCTCCCCTCTGCCGCTAAAAACAAGGCATCAGTTGTAAACGTATCTAGCGCCTCCTTCTCCATTAGCGCACTTCGCTGCAACTGCTTTATCAATATACTACGAAATTGCGCCTCAGATTCACCGCCGACTTTAGCGACCATCGTCGCAATTCGTGACTTTGATTCATCATCACATTCGCCATATAAGTTAAAAAGCGTCGTACGATCCTCTTTAGAGAGCTGGCCGAGCTCAAGATACTTAAGCACCATATTATCACCCGCTATAAAGATCTTTTTAGGTGCTGCCACCTCAATATTTGTAGCTGCATTGCCGGGAGGATTTGCTGGCTCTTGGCGATTATCTTCCTTTACCGTCGCCGAATGTTCCACTCGATTCACCGATGGCCCTGCGTTAACTTTTAGTGAAGCAAGCGCATCTTTAACCTCATCGACCGAAGGATTCCTTTGTCCATGGTTATCACCTGGAGTCATCAGAATCGGCACAATTCCTCGAAGACTAGGAGCTTGGAGAGCTATCACCTTCAACACTAAAATTGCAATCAAACAAAAAATGGCACACCGGAGCACTCTTGATTGCAACAGCTGATCAATACGCCTCTTGCGCAGCTGTTCAGCAGTTACAAACAGCTCACGAATTTCATCAATCGCAAGCGGTTCTTCATCCTCTGCCTCGACGCGCTGCTCTGCTATCGCTTTACTGAGCGCTTCAAGATAGTCTGTGTCTTTGGCCGAGATAGCACGGAGCATATCGCTAGAATTGGCACAAAATTGTTTTTGCGGCTCTTTTATAATCGTTGCAAGCACCGAAAACACCCAAGACGGGGCGTCTGAATCTAGCTCTTGTAGATACTCATCTACATGTTTTAAGTCGATTGACGCTGACGGAAACTTCGCACCGAAAAGCGCAAGCCCCATTACGGCCAGCGAGTACACATCCGCAGTGGCTGATGGCAATCCAGCGCCATCTCCGCGAGCGCGCAAAAATGGCCAAATATCGCGTGGTATGGTCGAGCTCTCTCTCTGCTCATAGCCACCCATAAATCCGACCAACTGAACTTTACCAAAGGAGTCAACAACAAAAGATCCAGGTGTTAAATTACCACAGGCAAAGCCCGCCTCATGTATCTGCGACACAAGAACTACACACATCAGGAAGCGATTCCGTTTTGCTATATTTCCGGGATCATCAAAATCTATCGGCTGCGTGCTGCTGTCATTTAGTACTACAAAACCGCGCTGCGCGGCATCGATACCACCATCAACCCCTCCCCAGTCACGAACAGACATAAGTCGCTCGAGGTGCTCCATAAATCCAGCTTGCTGCTCCTCATTGAGGGCCTCGCGTGAAAGCCAGAGCACTACATCTTCTCTACCCTTAACACTCTCTGCATGATAACAATCTCCCTGTACAACGGCTCCTAACTTGGAATCTGTGGCCCATACGTCCTCAACCGGATGAGGCAAAAGATTCTGTTCGTGCGTTTGTGCCATAACCTCTCCTCGTCTTACCTATGGCGTTTTCCAAGGGCCATTATACCCCTCCCCGCTGCGAAAGCGGAGCTTGGGCTAATCTTCGAAAACTAAATCTTTGCATCCCATACTCCTATCTGCATCACTGGAAAAGATGGATCTATCTCATCCAATGTTGTGACAAACACCTGCAGCCCGCTCATTCTAACAAACGCGATAACCTTTTCTTTAACATCTCGGCTACAAAGTAGCGCAATAGGCAAACAACCTGCTTGCAAGGTCGGTCGAACGACGGCGTATAGCCCTCTCAAGAGAGTGTCATAGAGATCCGGAGCCATCGCCAAAGATGAAGTCCAGCGGTCGGCTGATGCCTCTTCAAAATTCTGCTCCACTATCGGAGAGAGGGTTAGCACTGGAAGAGAGCTCATCCCACCAACAAAGCGCCTTACTATCTGCCTGCGCCTTGATGCACGCACGAAATGAACTACTTCAGCAAGATCGACTGGAGTCTCTGAATTCGTGGTAACACCTGAGGACGCGCAGTAAGCCGCGATGCATTCCATAATCGACCTAAAATCTCGAATGCTCACACCTTGACGGATTAATTCCTGCACGATTTCAGCTAGCTTTGGCACTGAAACAAATTCTCTGCCAAATCCATCACCAACTAGGCCCGGATGCTTCTTCTCTATCTGCCTTAGTAAAGAGTGAACGTATGTTACCGACACCGCGTCTTCCGGGTGCTCACGCGTGGCTTGTGCTATGCGTAGCGCGATAAATTCTAGAAAATCATAAAAGCGCACTCTTGCTGCCTGAAGCATCTCCAGATTTCTACTGGTACGCGGCGTCCAAAACAGACGATGGCCTGATGCCGGGTGATCCTCCTCCTTTAATACTTTAAACCCTAACACCGCCGACTGAGCACTTGAAACCTCAACGAGCAGAGCATCATCAGGAACACTTCCAGACAAAACCTCTACCCCCATGTGACGAACGATATACGAGCCTGGCGGTAGTAAATCATCGGAGATGACACGCAATAATGGCAGAAGAATACCAGTGTCCTCAAAAAACGACTCTCTAAAACGTCTCCACGAAGCTGAATAATCGACGGCCCTTGCGCGGTACGTTCGAAACAAACTCCCTTTATCAAGTACTAAAACTAGAGTTGCATCTACCGAATCACTATCGCTCCCTGCGCCCAATCCATCCGTGCCCTCAGAATCAGACTGAGCTTGCATTGTAAGTCGAGTCTGTGACCGCCTACGCCCTGCAAGTCCGATCGCAACCAAGCCGGCCGCAGCCAACAGAAATGGTAACATCGGAATTCCCGGCATAAGCGAAACAACCACCAACACACCGGCAGTAGCGATGAGAGTAAAAGGCTGACTAAAAAGTTGCGCGTTCAAGTCGGCACTTAAACTCGAACGGTCAGAAGTGGATACTCTCGTGACGATAATACCGGCGCAAATAGATGTAAGCAGGCTAGGAATCTGCGTTACCAAACCATCTCCTACTGTGAGTACTGTGTAGGTCTGAATCGCATCTGATAGGCTCAAACCCGAGGACAGGCCCATGTAGATACCACCAAAAATGTTGGTGAGAATTATAAGGATACCCGCTATTGCATCACCCTTAACGAAATTCATCGCTCCATCCATGGAGCCATACAATTGCGATTCTCTTCGCAGCTCGTCTCGTTTAAGACGTGCTTCGTCAGCCGAGATTACCCCTGACCGCGCATCGTTATCGATCATCATCTGTCGCCCCGGCAGGGCATCGAGAGCAAATCTGGCTGCTACCTCTGAGACTCGCGCCGCACCGTTGGAGATCACAATAAAGTTTACCAGAGTGACGATTGAGAATATAATCAATCCGACCACCACTTCCCCGCGAATAAGAAATGTTCCAAACGCTTCTATGACTCGACCGGCTTCACCCTGGCTCAGGATTAGTCGCGCCGAGGCCACATTAAGCCCGAGTCTGAATAGAGTGCTTAAAAGAAGAATCGAGGGAAATGTAAACAAGGCAGACGAGCTACCAACATATAAACCTACCAATAGAAGAAGGATAGAAAGAGATAGATTAAGCACCAGTAATACATCCAGGACAGGTGTCGGTAATGGCACGATAAGCATCGCCGCAATCGCGATGACCAAGAGCATCAAGACAACATCAGCAAACCTGACCCGCAGCGCCACTGTCATATCTATAATCTCCTCCTAACTCTCCGTGCCGGCCATAATCTGTGCCACTATCCCTAAGCCAAGCAACATCACATACGCAAGAAACACTAGTGATACAGGACCAGTCGCTTTTAATTCCAGTTTCTTAATTTCAGTTTCAATTCGCGCCTCTCGTTGGCTTCCAACAGAATCTGCTAATTCCTGGAGCTGTTTAGCTACTTCACCACCAAACTTTGCGACCTGCGCGAGTGATAAAAGGGCCTGTTTAAAGTCATGCTGACCAGACGCTTGGCCTACCTCATTCAGCGCTTGATCTAAGCTTACTCCTGACTTTACGTAAAAAAGAGCGTATTTGACCAAATCCGTAGTCGGATTGTGACTATTTCTTTCATCTGCCATCTCAACTAATTGCGCAATGCAAGGTCCGATATCAAGCGAACTACTAACGCCTATTGATATCTGCTCTATCAATAGCGGTAGGTAGTAGGCGAGATCCTCATGCTGTTGCTTGACCCATCCGCGTAAAATCTTTTTCGGAAGTAGCAATCCTACTAGAAGCCCTACAACCACAGATGTAAGCATACTCGTAGAATCACCAAATAAAAGCCCAACTCCAAAACCAGCAGCACCAAAAACCAACGGAGCGAGTCTTTGTTTCTTGAAAAAGGCTTGGCGCTCAGCTTGAGACAGGCGGCCGGCCATAAAGAGCAGCTCATCTACGGTAGGCTCCCTATTTTTGACTTTTTTCTTGTTTTTAGCAGAAGCAGCGATGATCTCATCATCGTCCCTCTCCTGTTGTTCAGCAACTTGCTCTGCACTTTCATAACGACCAACCGTTCTAAGACTCGAAGCGCGAGTTTTTTCTCGTCTAGATTCGTCCATTACTCGAAATGCAATCACCCCAAATAGGCCCAGAAGGACCACTGTAATTAAGATGATAATTAGCGTTTGAACCTGCATAATCAAAAATGTTTAAATCTTAATTTTTGTCAATTTGTTAATCCACAGCATCGCAACAAGCACTATACATATCGTCCCTTGAGCCCACTCTGCGAGCTTAGGATTAGTCCAAGCTCCAACTACCATCTCCCGAGCGATCATGAACATATAGAGCTGAACAAATCCGATTACCACAATAATGGCGTAGATCGACCCTCGCTGCATTGAAACAGCTCCATTGGCCGCCAACTTAAAGGTCTGGCGCTTGCGTACCTGCTTTGCCAGTCGATCGAGTGTATCTGAGAGTGTTCCGCCCACCCGCTTGCTTAAGAGAAGTGCTTGAACGAATAGTTCTACCTCTGGCTGATCAATATCTTCTCCAAAAGACCCGATCGAGCGATCCTCAGACACCCCCATCCGGACACGCTCGAGCATCAGCTCTACTTCCTGTCTTACGAGCGAGTCATACTCTAAACTCTCAGCTGCTGATTCGAGCGCCTGCATCGGATTAAGTCCAGTTTTGAGCATCCCTACCACAGACACGAGAAATTGAGAGAAGTCCGTGTCGAATTTTTGGACGCGCCTTTTAATGCGCCGATTAATCCACCAGTTTACCATCATAGGGCCAGCAAATGCGGCAAAGGCCTGCAGTGCGATGCCCATATAGACGTGAGCGACTGCAAAGGCTACCAAGCTAATCAGCAGCTGCATAAGACTAACAACATATGGTGGCATCCACGCCAAATTAGCATAGCGAAGCTTCGTTTCAAGAGTCTCCCCCTTGACCCGCTCTGGCTCAGCATCAATAGCTTGTTGCCAGTTTTCGGCCGTCTCCTTTGAGAAAAAAGTGGGCTCAGCCTCCTCGCTCTCTGACAGATCGGCGATCTCTTGTCTGTATTCATCGACCTGCTTGCGCAATCCCGTAGATCTCCTCGCCCCTGTCGATGCTCCAGAGCGCAAAAGATGCATGAGTATCATGATCGATATTACGATCACTGCACAGCCAATAAGCAAAAGTACCGCAGTTTGACCGGTCATTATCAGCTCCCTCCTGATCCTCTCTCCGGATCTGGTAAGGTTATCTCGCGAGCTGAGTCACCTAGATTTACGCCGTCTTTTTTTAACTGCTCCGCGAAGTTACTATTCCAGGAATCTAATCGCCACACGGGGCGCACCCCTTGTTTTATCAAAGTAAACATCGGTCGAACCTGTATCTGTCCCTCGACAAAATGTCCGACCTCAATTACCTCGGCCACCCGAGGTCGTCCCGTTCCCTTTTCACGAATGAGCCACACTACCGAGTCAACCGCTAGTGCGATCTGTTGCCGTATGATCTCAATCGCTACTGATTTTTGTGCACGACCGAGCAAACTCTCTAACCTTACGAGGGTCTCACGTGCATTGCGCGCATGCACCGTCGACATCCCTACGTGTCCGGTTTGCGCACTCTCTAAAAAAGCCTCCGCTGAGAATGGCGTACGCATCTCACCAAGAAGCACGCGCGTTGGTGTCATTCGAAGGGTCGTCTTAATATGCTCCTGTAACGTTACCTCTCCTACACCTTCTGAGTTTGGAGGACGGGAAACAAGAGAACGGAAGTATGGATGCTGAAAGTTTAGCTCTGGAGTATCCTCAACCGCGACGATTGATTCATCTGGGCCGAATTGCGTTGCAAGACACTTAATCAGCGTTGTCTTGCCGGTACCAGTTTCTCCTGCCACCATCATCGTTGCTAATCCACTTCGAGTCAGACTAGCGAGATACTGAACGATTAGAGGTGGCGCTACCTGAAACTTCACGAGATTATCGAGCGATACCTCAGAGATTCGCGGTACGCGGATACACAACAGTGGACCGCGCTGACCACACACGCTCTCGTGCACAGCGCACAGCCGTATCCCATTTGGGAAAGACGCATCAACCGTGTGCTGTTGTGTAGTTAATGATTTTCCTAGTCGCAGCAATAGACGATCAAGAAAGGTTATATATGCTTGGTGAGACGGCCAGCCCAGACCTGTTGTCTCGCTTATTTTACCCCGCTGCAGCACCACAGTCTTATAATCATAGACGTGAATGTCAGTTACTTCGCGGTTATCGATAAGAGGCTGAAGCACTCCCCACCCGACTAAATCCTTCTGAAGAGTAAGGATAACGTTTGCCCGCTCTATATCATCAAGACTACTATTCTTCTTTTTGAGAACTCGGTCTACGGCCTGCGTTATTACCACCTCAGCTTTGCCAGGCATTACAAGCTGCTGCTGCATCGAACTATCGCTACCTAGTTCTCGCCTAGCCTCCTGCATCACATTGATAGCTGTCGTAGACAGCTCAGCAGTACGATTGGCGCTTGGCGGTCGCGGGGTTCGCTGTTGAGCAGAATGCCGTGCTGCTTCCTGGGCAGACATAGCCATCGTCGTCGATGGTCGCGGATTAGCTCCCTCCGGCTTTGTTGTTGGCGCATCTGAGGAGGTCGCTGTACGTACGCGCTGCGAGCGGGTCGAGAATAGACCTTTAATAGCAGTAGTATCTCGACGCTCCTTTTCTGACATAAAGCGAATCCTCTCTTTAAGATGGCTCTCTGTTAAACTCCTGCCACCAAAGATGAATATCGGAGACTTAAAGCCAAAGGATAAGGAAAAGGTTACTATTCAGCCGGATATATTTGTTTTTACGTTAGCCCCTATTAAGGGGCGGCTTTGCGGAGCAAAGCGGGGTGGAGATAATAACTACTCACCAAAAAAAGGCACCCCCGACTTGGGGGGTGGTAAGAAAAAAGACCCGTCAAAATCACCTCATTATACTGCCGTGAAAAGTTACCAAAAAACGAGAGAATTCATCAAACTGTGTTTTGTCAGATCGGGGTGTCCTAGTGTGAGGCTACCCTGGAACCAACATATTCCCGACAACACGATACTTTCTTCCGTCGATTACTACCCACCCCTGTTCCGTCTGTGTGCTTTTGGAATTATCTGTAGACCCACTAATAACTTGATCTACCGAAATCCCAGCTCTTTCGGTATTTTCCCCTGTATCATCATCACCCCTAAGTAGGAGTCGCATCTCGCCCTTTCCTGCTGCAAGTTTTAGCCGCTTTTGATCCTCCGCCGATACTTCTAGCGTTACGGTCGATTCACTATTTTGGATCATCCTTGACTCACCACCAAACTCCGATGACACACTCGCGCCACTTGAAAGAACTCTAAGGTTCTGAGCTATGATAACAGCCTGAGAGTTGGTTCCTTGCTTTGAAGCCCACAGCACATCTACCCGCACACCGGCTCTTGCCCATCCTTCATTGGTTGTCTGCTTATCGAGTTTGATGGTTATGGCTCGGTAACCAACCCGAATCTGCGGTACTACGCTATTTACCGGAGCTCTAAATGTTAAGTGCTCGGCGAGCAAGGGCTGACCAGCCGCCACGAACGATTTTGCGTACGCTCCTGAGAGTTGTCCAAAATCACTAACTACCCCCACTCCAACAAAATCAGAAGCTGGTCGTGTCTCTTTGCGAAACAGTCCTGCCTTGAGCTCAATTCCTTCATCTATATTCTGCGTTGAAACCAGCACGTCGATGGTTGCCGGTTTAGTGACCTCTGGTAACGCTTGCTTTACGGGTGTAACGCTTTGTCTGGTAAAGAGGAAAAATAGCGCCACCCCAATCACTGTCAGAATAGATACTAGGAGTGCTATAACTATTATCAGGTTTGGGGCTGACCGCTTTTTAGCCCTATTTCCCTTCATGGCGTAGGTCTTATCCTCTCTCGTAGCAGATTATCCGCTCCTAAAGTAACAATCCAACTTCAAACTGTAAGATACAACTTAACTAGTCCCTCTAAACTAGGTAGCCTGAAATTTGTAGCTCTCACTACTCTGCGCGAGCGGTGTAGGCAAGCGGTCTAGCCAAGCGCTGAAGCAGCTCTAGAACCGCACTTTTTGGGCCTCTACACCCGATGCTAAAGGCCTTTTCGGCCATAGCCGCTCTTCACCCCACAGGAGGATACCGCAGCTATGGCCTGAGATAGCAACTAGTTCACTTGACTAGCCGCTGAGCTCATTTGCTGGCTGACACTCGAGCCAAGTACTCGCACTGCTGCGATTACCACAACTGCGATTAGCGCCACCATTACGGCGTACTCTACCATGGTTGCTCCGCGCTCGTTGTTCTTCTTATCCATACCTTCCTTCTGATTAATCACAAAACGATTCATACTATTCTATCTCCATTTTCCGCCCACACGGGACTGCCACTCACAGATGCAGCTTAACCTTACAGCGATTAGGCAATGCTTATTGCATTGCGCAATGGCACCGTCGCCTAGCCGCGCATCTGACATGGCCTTCAAACTACTCACAGCATGTCCTATCGGAGCGGTTTTGAAAATACATTAATAAAATGATGCTAAATTTCAATGAAAAGACGCTTTTAATACGGTGTTTTCTTAGACCGGCGTAGTCCACCGTTTGCCGAGCTCTAGAGCTAGCGCAGGAAACTAAAACCTGGGCGCGTAATTATCGAAGAAAAATCCTTGACTATGTATTGCTGTATAGAGTCGTTGGCCGGAACACTTTTAGGCAAGATAACTACTCACCGGATTTTAAGATCCTCGCTGCAATTTCGTCGCTAAATGAGGTGATTTTGGAGGATCCTTCTTCTTGCCACCCCTATTCAGGGGTGCTTTTTTGGTGAGTAGTTACGCTTTAATTAACCTGCTCAGCCGCTTGGCTCATTTGCAAACTAACAGAACTTCCTAGCACGCGCACTGCCGCGATAACTACCACTGCAATAAGAGCCACCATGACTGCATACTCTACCATCGTGGCACCACGCTGATTAGCCTGATTCTTTTGCTTTTCTTTGCTGAAATGAATCATCTCTGTAGTACTCCTTATTGATCTAAGTAAATCCACTCAAGACCTTAACCTATTTAAACAATCGCTGCAACCACCCTCGTCGTTCTCCATTAGCCACCTTGCGATCATCTTCCCCTTCAGAATCGGTCGAATCACTCTCAAGTAAACCAAGCGAACCCGCAATCTCCTTAAAAACTCGCCCTAGCTCCTTATTACCGGCACTATAGAGCGTATTTCCACTCCCTGGCCACGATGCGACTTTCGGATCGAAAGGCACGGCCGGCAAACTCCAGCACAATTCACCCAGCTCATGCATCGATTCGAGGTCTTCCGATATCTGCTTAATATCTACCGCGCTATCAGATGAGGCTCGAATCAGAAACCGCAAACGATCGGTACCACCTATAAGCGGCTTGATCGAAGTAAGCAAGAGATCCATCGCTGTCAAACCCAATTCAGATTCATCACTCACAAGTAGGACAACATCCGCCTGTCGAATAATGCCACCAACAGCCGGACCCATACGACCTGCGGTATCGATTATAACGATGTCAAAGAGCACTTTTGCTAATTCAACTATGCGCTGCGATATCTCCATGCCGTCGGCGTGACAGACAAGATCCATCGACTCAGCAAACCTATCGGGCGCAGTAAGCACGGAAACATCACTCGCGATCGGAATCAGCGCATCTCTAAATGTTTCACGGGTGATATCCCTACTCCCATTAACCCAACCACTAACAATTTTGGCCTCAGGCCCAGAAGCTGCAAGACACCGACTGAGATCCTTAGTCTCTACATCAAGGTCCCACAGGAGCGTACGCCGCTCTGAAGCGCTGCAAACCTCCCCGATAGCGGCTGCAATTGATGTTGCTCCAACGCCACCTTTACCGTGCACAACAACCACCACTCGACCTTCAAAAGTTCGCCCGTCGCGCCTAAAATCGGTATTAATCGCAACTAATTCTTGCAGCAAGTCTAGCGAGCTAGCGCTATCTGGAAACACTTTACGCACGCCTACCGCATGTGCTGACCGAAAAGCGCCTCCACCGTACTCTTCATCGGTTACAAACATAATAATCTGCAACCAAGCGGCCGCTTGACGGGCTGTACGCGCAATAGATATCCCTTCTGATGCGAGGCCCGAGCCGATAATCATAACATCGGCCTCTGAAATGCGATCCATGACCTCCTTGTCATTTACAAGACGTATCTTTAGATCAAGCATCTCAGTGTCAGCTTTGGCAAAAGTCTCAATCTTTCGCGCACAAAGCGCTTGAGATTCAGTATTTTTGTCTACTATAAGAACTCTCATGACCCAAACCCAAACACGCTAAGCTTCTCAAGAAATGAGGGCGCAAATAATCGCAAAAATAGGTAGCCTACCCCAATACCACTCAAAGCCGCAAAAAGCAGAATCATCACATCTAGTCCTCGCAAACGCTGTCCGCTCGGCCCGAGTAGCTTGGAGCTAAAGTCACTTACTCCATCATCTCCTAGTCGCTGTGCGCGAGCACCAGCTCCGCGCTCTCCTTTGGCGACACCAGTATTCGTCACGGCTACACTTCTCCTGGAACTATCAACAGTGCTCCCGAAATCATTTATAGCAGTAGGCCCCAACGACGTAGTGGCCTGGCGCGCCCGATAATCCTCAGAACTCGCCGCACCAGAACTATGCGTCGATGAGATATATCCACCGCCTCCAAATTCAATTGAACTATCCGAGGTTAGTACACGAGTCTCTTTCGGTTCATTTCCATCGTCACTAGCTTTACTAAGCGTCGGGCCAACATATCGATGGCCGGTAGTAGTGACGGTTGGTGGAATCAGAATCCCATGAGCCGCTGCACCTGCAATCCCCATTGATGATACGATCGCCTGCAGGTCATAGAACAACTCTACCGCCGATTGATAGCGCCCTTCTGGATCTCTACTCAATGCTCTTAAGACGACCCGATCTAAAGCTTCCGGGCACTCCGCCCGAAAACGACTTGGCGGCGAGGCATCTGTTTGAAGACGCATACTAATTGATGCATATGCACTGTCGCCCCTAAATGGGGGTTCGCCTGTAATCAGCTCATAGGCCAGAACTCCCATAGCATAGATATCCGATCTCCAATCTACCTGCGAGCGCAGCATGTACTCAGGCGAAACGTACTCAAGAGTACCAACAACACCTCCATGCTCGGTTAATTTTGGACCATCGGTTTTACGCGCTATTCCGAAATCAGCAATCTTAACATTTCCCTCGTTTGTCAAAAGAATATTTTCCGGTTTAAGGTCACGATGCACGATACCAGCATCGTGGATCGCCTGAACCCCAGCCGCCATCTGGCTGAGCAACCGGATAATTTCTGCGATGCTTAACAGCTCTGGGCTAGCCATACGTTCAGCTAGATCACCACCACCCACAAACTCCATCGTATAAGCAACTAGATCGCCATCACGAACAAACTCGTAGGCCCGTACAACGTTTGGATGCGACACACCGTACGACGCCAATATCTCGTTTTTAAATCTGGCCGCCGCTACTGCATCCGAGGCAACCTCATTAAATAGAACCTTCGCCGCCACAAGCTGACCTTGCAGCTCACGATGACGACACGCATAGACCATCCCCATGCTGCCTGCTCCGAGGCACTTTATCACCTCATATTTACCACCTATCACCGTTCCCGGTTGTAGGCTTGATGTGTGAGGATCGGTCATCGTCAAGTCCTTCTAAGCCTCCCTCTTTAGTGCTGCTGCGCCCATGATTACTACATGATACTCACAGTCTCCGAATATAACCACATCGCCATGAAAGATGGTGCTTTTATCACCCATCAAGGACTCTTCCTTCCCCGTTTCACCTCGCCGAATCTTGGTGCCGTGTTCTGAGAGCTGATCTAAAATCAGAATCGAACCATCAGCAGAGATCCTCATAATTGCATGCATGGGAGAGACAGTTTCGTGCTCTATGACCAAACAGCTATCTGTTGAGGTCTGCCCACTTGTCACCAGCAGCCGCCCCTCTCTAAGCTCAATGTAGCTACCCATTGAGTCAGCAGCATAAGAAACTAGGAACCCAACGAGCTTTGATCTCTTTTTCCAATCGACGTACTCCTTTGCCCCAAATGAAGACATCTCTTGGTGAACCTCCCTAAATTCCTGAGCTGCGCTCTTTAGGGCGCTACTTCCATCACCGCCGTATGTGCGACTACTGACATCGCTATACGAAGGCGAAGGGACATTCAAGCTGGGAGCAATAGTGGCTGCGCTTTGGAGCGACCTAGTTTCCCGAATTATTGGATCCGGCTCCTTTGGCGTTATAGGTGCACCAAACAACTCATCGGCACCGTTTGAGACACCCTCAGGTGCTGCGAAGAGATCCTCATCAGCTTGTTCGGCGTGCATTTCTTCTGTATCGTCGCTGGCTATATGATTTGAATGATTTTCTTCATTCGCCTCACTCTCTTCATCAGAGTCCCAGATATCCGAAAGCACATCTTGCTCACTGGATTCTTCACTTTGACTTGATTTCTCGGTATCATCGTGTGCTACACTTGTCTCAGGATCGGCTACTTCACCGTTAGCTCCGAACGCATCAGCGATAGACGAAAGTGAATCTTCAAAGACATCCTCTAAGTCTACAGCTCTTTCAGGGCGTTCATCGGATCGCACGTGATAATCTGCGACATCAGCTGGCGTTATCATCAGGGTCTTATTACGCGCACGCAGCGATGTGCGGGGGAATTTTGATTGCGCCTTATCATCTGTTTCTGTACTCATATGTAATCCTACCCCTTGGTAAATAAAGCTAGCCACACAACAGTCACAATCAAGATAAGAGCACTAACAACTGTTACAAACCCGATCCTTCTAAAAGGGCAGCTGGGATGTCCTTCTCTTGTAACCAGCTCCGTGAATTCCGTGCCATTCAATAGCTCTTCCGGGCCAGTCGGCGTATTCTGTTGCCCTAGTTCATCTCCTGAATTGGTCGAAGGTTCAATCAATCTCCCACACAACGGAATCACAATCGCCGTAATATTATCGAAACCACCCCTTAGACGTGCGATTGAAATCAGCTTTTTTGTAGCTTCATCTGCTTGATAGTTCAACACTATCGCCCCGATCTCTTCATCACTCACCAGACTGTAAAGCCCATCTGAGCACAACAGGAGCCACTCCTGCGGGTCTGTCTCTACAGAGAGAACCTCTAAATGACAACGCTTTATATCTATCGAAAAAGCCAATCGCGAGCCGAGGCATCGAGTAAGGATATGTGACTGAGGATGCACTAGCGCATCGTAAGCCGAGATCTGCCCAGCATCCACTAACTGCTGAACAAGTGTATGATCTGAAGTGATCTGCGTAACCGACCCAGCCTTGATATGGTATGCTCGAGAGTCTCCAACTGCGCCGACTATTACCTCATTACCACGATTAAGGACTCCAACAACGGTAGTGCCCATACCTGCCGATTCTGAATCTTTACCACGTGATAGAATCTCCTCCTGCGCTAGCTCGATAACATCCGACATACACTTGGCGAGGTCGCCTTCTTCAAATACGCTTAACGCATTCTGAATAACATCAACTGATATCTGGGCTGCCGTCTCCCCAGCAGGCTGCCCACCCATACCATCAAACACAAAGTAGCCAGCCATATCGTCTCTATTAAATATCAAGAACCGATCTTCATTCGACTCACGCTCACAACCGGTATCACTTCTACCCGAAGCAGGAGCCACTCCCAGAGCGCTCTTGCTCCGCGCAGATGCCTTGCCTTGCTCGCGTGACTCGTGGTGTGAACCCATGTCTTCTTTTTGCCTATAGCGGCAAAGCGCCCCAGCAAACGCATCGCTCTGCTGGTTCTCTGCCCCCCCAAAGAAGCTATCGGTAAATTGCTTACTGAGCTTTAGTTGCACTTTGGCAACCTAGGGTTTGACCCTCTAGAGATGCTTTAAAATCCCCGGAAGTAGCCGTTTTGCAACTGGTTTATTCCTATACTCAGCAGAATCAATAGAGGAGCCGCAATTCTAACGTCTCTATCATTAATAAGACGAAGATCGTATCATCTTGGGGTTAGCTTTGAGCTGGATGGCTGTAGTGAATATTTGGCACCGGCTCCTATAATCCTAAATTCGGCAGTTGCGGGTCTGAAAAATTGCGCATCTACTCAAAATCACTGTGGCTTTTGAATTTTCGGTGCTCACCC